>CACVAV010000171.1 GCA_902727945.1 uncultured Thiotrichaceae bacterium
CCAGTGGTTGCGCCGGAATAACCACAACATGCCTGCGACGACGATCAGCATAATACCCCACAATAGCGGGTAGCCAAATAGCCATTCCAGTTCCGGCATGTGCTTAAAGTTCATGCCATACACGCCCACCAGAAAGGTGAGTGGAATAAAAATGGTGGCGATGATGGTGAGCACGCGCATGATGTCATTCATACGATTGTTCAGACTCGACAGGTACAGATCGAGTAGGCCGTTGAGCATTTCCCGGTAAGTTTCAATCAGGTCGAGGATCTGGATGACATGATCATGGCAGTCATTGAAATAAAGGCGGTGAGCGGGGTTTAGCACATCAATCTCATCACGTAACAACTGGTTCAGCACTTCACGTTGTGGCCAGAGTGTTTTACGTAATAACAGCAACTCCCGTTTAAGCCGGTGCAAAGTGTGCATCTGCGATTTATCCGGATTTTGCAGGATGTTTTCTTCCAGTGTTTCAATGCAATCACTCAGGTTCTCTAATACCGGAAAGGCTGCGTCGATGACGGTATCGATGAGCACATACAATAAGTAACTCGCATCATTATGCCTCAGGCGACCCAGTTGCTGGCGCAAGCGTTCCCGAACCGGCTCGAAAATAGCCCCATCACCCTGACACAGGCTGATGATTTTACCCTGGCTGGCAAATACACTGATTTGTTCGATAATAATTTCTTCATCGACTAATCTGGGCAAGCTCAGAATGATAAAAATACAGTTGTCTAAATAATCAATTTTGGGCCGTTGACCACGATTTAGCAGATCTTCCAATGCCAGCGGATGGATTTTATGAAGTGCGCCCAAGTGCCGGATGGTTTCCGGATCATGCAGTTCACTGATGTCCAGCCAGGTAACAGTGTTCAGGTCAGTTTTGGTGTTGGTGGTTTGGGTTTGTTCAATGTCAGTACAGAGTACTTCCTGTAGCCCGCTGTTATCATAGTCCCACAGGCGCACCGTGTAGTTATCATCGTGCTCATTATGCGCAATGAGTGTTCCCGGTGGCGTCCCGGGAGGATGATAGTTTTTGTCAAACACTTTCATGGCTGCCTTATTTATCAAGACTCAGCTTCGGGGGAGCCGTGACTGCCTGCTCATGACCAGCGCCATGTAAAGTCACTTGTGTGAAAGGAATTTCCCAGTTGTTTTCTGTGCACGCATCCACACACCAGCGTTGTATAGCACGCCTGAGGCGATTGTATATATCACCCAAATGGCCTTTGAAATCGGCGATAACGACTATATCCAGCGATGAGGCGTTCGCGTATTCAAATTCAACGCGAAGGTTCAGCATGTCTTTAGTATAGCCTTCCTCTTCCACTCTTCTCACGATGGTTTCATGGAGAATTTCCAGCACGGTCGTGGTGCTGATCGCTTGCAGGTCATAACTGATGCCAATAGTTTCCTTGATGCGGAAATTCACCGACAGGTTCAGTGGTGAGAGTGATAAGAAGTCAGAGGTCTGATAGGTTTTATGGGAACCGCCGCGTTGTACCAGCTTAACAAATTCGCATGAAATACCGATAACTTTGCCGCGTACACCATCGGAAAGCATGACCCAATCACCTTTGGAACAAGGGAACCAGGGTTCATCGGAGTTACAAGCACGTGATTTGAGATCAATCAGCTCTCTGATCGGTACACGTTGCCTGAGGCCCGCCGTCGGATTTTCTAGTATGGAAAAAATATTAATGGCTTCCACCCGCCACGGAATACCATCCAGAAAAATGCGCTCACCTTCCCTGACGGAGCCTACATTCAAAAATAATTGAATTTGTGCCCAGTATTCAGGGACGACAGATTTCAATGACCAGGCAATACCGAGTAGAATCAATAGACTAAAGCTGAATAGCACCCAATCTTCCGCCAGATAAAAGATAATTACCGGGCAAATAATAATCAAGATAAAGGTAAGCACTCTTTGAAACAGATCCAGCAGGCGTAGACGAAAACTGCGGGAACGGCGGTTGAAGGCCGGAACTGTTTTTTTGATCAGGCTCCTGAACAAGTGAGACAAGAAAAATATCATGGCCATCGCCAATAATGCCTGCGATATATAGAGGCCTCTTTGCTGAAAAAACTGGGTGAAATAGTTTTGTGTTGATTCAGTAAAAGGGACTTCTGCTTCTGTTAATTTTTTTAATTGCTGGGCAGCACTGGTCTGTTGGCTGGTGGTTAGTGCTTCCTGTTTTTCCCAGAATTCAATCTTGCTGCTCAGAACTTTTCTTAGCGCTTTATTGTCATCGGCATGGCTGATTAGCTCTGATAAATGCGCAATCGCTTCACCTATGTATTTTTGTTTTTCCTCATTTTTGGCGATTTTTTCACGTAATTCAGCTTTGTTGCGTACATCCTTGGTGAGATGATTCATCTCTTGCAGCGTTGGCCGGATCAGTGAAACAATTTCTTCCTCCAGGCTGAACGTTTCATCGGGTTGCTCTTTGATGGTGGACAGGTCGGTATCAGTAGCTATTTCTTCAAAGTTCAGGTCAGTTTCGAGCAATTCTCTTTCTACTGTCGCGATTTTTTCCAACAAATTATTTTTTTCTGTTTCTGAAATAGCTTTTTTAAGTTGTACCTGATGGTTTTTTAATGACTCATTTAAACTGGCTTTGATCTCAATGATGGCTTGTAATGCTTCCAGCTTTTCAGCGATGACCACCTTTTCTTTTGTTGGTACCGTCACTTCTCCGACAGCGTTAACACTGACACTAAGCATTAGCAATACCCAGCCAACTACACCGAGCAACAAAGACCTAAGCATAAAATAAGCACCCTCAATTTTTTGTACGATTTAAGCAAAAAATAAAAAAAACCGCGCTAACGATGCATCCGGGATATATGGAATTCACCCTGATTTCGATGCATTGTTATACGCGGAAACTCATGAAAAAGGAGATAGCTATGCACGTAAAGCCGCTACATGCTCATTGGCGGAATGGAAACTACGCTTTTCATGTGTTTTTTATGGTTACGTTTTGCCATAGATGGCTTCTTGTAAACGCTGTTCGTATAATAAGACAAGATTTAAGCACAAAAAGTCACAATTTTTGATAGTTTCTTTAAATAGTGGCCAAAGGAATGTGACTTTTCCTCTCCCCAACCGATCCCAAACAAGTGAGAATGATGAAGCCAGCTTTGCAAGACATTGAAGATGCGGAGTTAATTGAGCGCTGCCGTACTGAATTGCCTTATGTCATGGATGCCTTTAGCGAGTTAATCAAACGTCATGAGCGTTATGTGTTCAATGTGTGCCGTCGTTACTTTGGTTCGGAAGATGAGGCGGAGGACATCACCCAAGAGGTGTTTCTCAAGGTATTTCATGCATTGCCCACTTTTGAGGGGCGTGCTCAGTTCCGCACCTGGCTGTTTCGCATTGCCATTAACCAGTGCCATGCAGTGGCTGAAAAAAATAAGCATTTTGTCAGGCACGATAATTATGACAGCGAAGATGATTTCCTGGATACCCTGCCGAGTGATGATTCACCGGATCAGGTGTTGAGTGATGAAGACGAGCGTGATTGTGTGCAGCGTAGCCTGCGGCATCTGCGACAACAGGATATGGAAATTCTTAATCTGCGTTTTATGGGTGAACTATCGCTTGATGATATTGCAGAGACGCTGAGTAGCAAACTGAGCGCTACTAAAATGCGTTTCTACCGGGCGATGGAACAATTTAAAAAGGTTTACGAAAAACTATGTATGTGAGAAAAAAATGCCTCAGCCACCTGAACCGTTAGAAGAAGAATTGCGTGTTGTTTGGCGCAATGCAGCCAACACCCGTAAAAATACTGCACACCGTCGTGTTGAATCGATACTGGAGAGTTCCCGCGCCGAGTTAGCGTTGCGGGAGTTATTCATTTTTTTCACTCACATGATCAAAGCATTTTTCATGTTATTGAACGCCGTATTACACAGCCTGTCCGGCCGGAACAGCACGCCCGTAAAGACTGATCATCATGAGGACCCGGCAAAATGACCGCAGCAACAGCAACGGAAGAAATCACTAAGAAACTGGGAGATGTTAAAGACGCACTCCAATTGGAAAAAATTCAAAGCACAGCGATTGATCCTCTGTTTCAGCAATGGGTTGAACTGATTGGTTTTTTGCCGAAAATCATGGCGGCACTGATTGCTTTGGTTGTCGGCCTGCTGATCGGTTATGTTCTCGGCAAACTGACCGCATCCGTACTCAAACGTACGGGCATCGACAGACTCAGTCGGTCTGCGGGTGTAAACGACATGATGACGGAACGCGGACTGAAGAGCACACCGTCGAAACTGATCGGTAAAACCGTATTCTGGCTGGTAGCCTTTACCGCATTTATTCCCGCTACGGAACTGCTGGGTGTTAAAGAGCTGGTCGAAATCACCCAAACGTTTGTTTTGTTTATTCCGAAGATTATCATCGCTATTATTATTCTGGTCTTCGGTTTTGTCATTGCTAACTCCTTACGCAGAAATATCCGCAACAATAAAAGCCGCCTGGGGCTGACCTCAACAAGGACGGTGGGTGCTATGGTGTACGGCCTGACCGCAGCGGTTACCGTGGTGGTGGCTTTGGGGCAGCTGGAGCTGGATACCCGCTTATTACATACCGTATTAATTACCATCATTGCGTCGATTTGTGCGGCGCTTGCGCTGGCGGTAGGCTTGGGTAGCCGTGAACTGGCACATAATCTGGTCGCGGGGTTCTATGCCCGCGAGAATTTCAAACCCGGCAGCCGGATCAGCTTTGGTGAACATGAGGGAGAGCTACAGGAAGTACGCTCCCAAAACACCGTACTGAAGCTGGATGACGGCAGCAGTGTGTCAATACCCAATAGTCATTTATTCCAACACGCTGTGAAAAGTAGTGAAACAGCAGAAAAATAAAAAATAATTGTGACTTCCTGCTGTGAAAACCACTCTCATTATTAAGCGATGTGATATATAAACTGTCAGGTACAACGCTTACCTATCTTTTTCGTCTTTTTTCAATTAACCCGAGAAAAAATTTGTGACAAGTACCACAAACGACCTGATTACTGTTGGCTGGCGCGAATGGATTTCGCTCCCTGCGCTGGGCTTACCGGCTATCAAAGCAAAAATCGATACAGGCGCACGCACCTCTGCACTGCACGCCTTTTCACTGGAACGTTACCGGCATGAGGGGCGTGACATGATACGTTTTCACATGCACCCGATACAACTCCAGACTAAAACGGTGGTGGTGTGTGAAGCGTTGTTAAAAGATGAGCGCGAGGTCACCGATTCAGGCGGGCATACCGAACTACGTTATGTCATTGAAACCCCGTTGCATCTGGCTGACACAGCCTGGCCGGTTGAGCTGACATTGACGAATCGCGACAACATGCGTTTCCGGATGCTCATCGGACGGCAGGCCATGAACCGGCGGTTATTGGTTGATCCGGCACGCGCTTATTTACAAGGTAAGAAAAATATAAAAAGTTATTATCCGCCAGGGTAATTTGATCTAACCAGGAGAAATACCATGAAAATCGCCATTTTATCCAGAAACCGCAAACTCTATTCTACACACCGTCTTATTGAAGCAGCTGAGAAGCGCGGCCACGAAGTCAGGGTCGTTGATATCCTGCGCTGTTATATGAATATCGCGTCGAATAAACCGATGGTTTATTATAAGGGAGAGGCGTTAGAAGGTTTTGATGCGGTTATTCCACGTATTGGTGCCTCCGTTACTTTTTATGGTGCAGCGGTTTTGCGCCAGTTTGAAATGATGGGGGTTTATCCTGTTAACGAATCGGTTGCATTGACCCGCTCCAGAGACAAATTGCGTTCTTTACAGCTATTATCACGCAAGGGCATCGGCCTGCCGGTGACCGGTTTTGCCAATAAGCCGGATGATGTGAAAGAAGTTATCAAATTGGTGGGTGGCGCTCCTGTGGTCATCAAGCTATTGGAAGGCACGCAGGGCATCGGCGTGGTGCTGGCTGAGACACAGAAAGCAGCAGAAAGCGTCATGGAAGGCTTCATGGGCCTGAAGGCTAATATTCTGGTACAGGAGTTCATTAAAGAAGCCGGTGGTGCTGATATTCGCTGTTTTGTTGTCGGCGGTAAAGTGGTAGCGGCGATGAAAAGGCAGGGAGCAGAGGGCGAGTTCCGCTCTAACCTGCACCGGGGCGGCTCAGCTTCGTTAATTCGCCTGACCCCTGAAGAACGTTCCACTGCGGTAAAATCTGCACAAGCGATGGGGCTTAATGTCGCGGGCGTTGATTTATTGCGTGCCAACCATGGCCCTGTTGTGATGGAAGTTAATTCATCACCCGGACTGGAAGGTATTGAAGCTGCCAGCGGTAAAGATGTCGCTGACTTAATCATCCAGTTTATCGAGAACCAGGCGAAACCCGGTAAAACGGCCACTAAGGGAAAAGGCTAATACGCTGATATGTCATTAAAACAAGACTCAATCACTGTGGGTGGAACCACAGTGAACGCGGGTGAACGCAAATATATTGACCTGCCACTGCCACACCTTTATTCACACTCAC
>CACVAV010000172.1 GCA_902727945.1 uncultured Thiotrichaceae bacterium
GCCTGCTCCGCCATTTCCGCCACCCGCAAGATATTTTCCGCGCCCTCAGCAAAACCGAGCCGGGTTTTCAAAGTCACCGGCACATCCACCGCTGCGACCGTTGCATCCAGAATCCGCCTGACCAGATCTTCATCTTTCAGCAACGCAGAACCCGCCAGTTTGCGACACACCTTTTTCGCCGGACAACCCATATTAATATCAACGATTTGTGCGCCATTCATTACCTGATACTGTGCGGCCTGAGCCATTGACTCCGGTTCAGAACCCGCTATTTGCGCTGAAACAGGCGCTAACTCACCGTCAAAATTAGCGCGGTACAAGGATTTTTTCTGCGCATACAGAGTCGCATCAGCCGTCATCATTTCACTGACCGCATGACCTGCACCAAAATGCTTGCACAGCGTACGGAAAGGCCGATCCGTTACCCCCGCCATCGGGGCAACAATCAGTGGGTTATCGAGTGTGTAAGGGCCAATTTGCATGTTATTTCGGTACCGGATAAGTGCGGGCGATAGTAACGCATTTTGCTGGTTATGCAAAAACACGGATGATTTAAACGCAAAACGTGACAATTCTCACTTTATCCGCGCAGTACATCCGTTGGGTGGTGGGGTATGCACCTTTTTTTTGATAGGCTAGCGGCTTTCTGACAACACACTGGAACTCACCGTGAGACGCAATCTACTTCGCGCTGACAGCACCTTATTAAACTACCCGATCCGGGAAGTTGTGACGATTGGCAAAGAAATCGAAAAATTAAATAACTATAAGATGATCTGGGAAAATATCGGCGATCCCGTCGCTGCTGGCGAGCCGGTGCCGGATTGGCTGAAGAAGATTGTGTGTGAACATGCCGCCTCTAATGAAGCCTTCGCCTATACGGACACCAGAGGCTATCGACCCACCCGCGAATTTGTACTGAATCGCTTCTCAAACCCCGAAATTTGTGGTGTTGACGACATCCTGTTTTTTAACGGGTTAGGCGAAGCAATTAATAAAGTCATCAATAACCTGCCGCGTGAAGCACGCATGTTAGTGCCCTCGCCAACCTACCCGTCCCATGCTACCGCCGAGGCGATGCATGCGGGTTGTTCGTTTCTGTCTTATGACCTTGACCCCGCAAATAACTGGGAGCCGGATCTTCAGGAAATCGAAAACCGGGTTAAATA
>CACVAV010000173.1 GCA_902727945.1 uncultured Thiotrichaceae bacterium
GCCAGTATATTGGACAACTCAGTGCACAGATTATCCACGGTGGATTTCAGGCCATTGTTGAACATATCGCCTACCATCGTCATTCCGCCTTGCATCCATTGGCCACTACCACCCAGTTCAGGGCAGTTGAATTGGGCCATGGTACCGCCGCCGTTCATCACGGCATATAGCATGTGGGTGACGGCATCATTAGAAATGCCATAACGTTGCGCCAGATCGTTGATAACGGTTTGGCCATAATTGGAAAGGTTTTGCACGGATTAAGCTCCGGAAATAAAAATAACGGACATGAAAAGATTTCATCTCCAAAGAAGTCTTCGACTTCTACATTAATAAGCGGCCAGCCTGATAGAATTGTAAACATTGGGGCCGGGTTGTTTAGGTAAGTTTCACATTATCGGGGCTGACTGTTTTGACTCAGCCCATAGAAGGGAAATTTTTCTGTTACGCAATCTTAAGCCTCAACCAGAGAAATAGCACGGTCTGTCTGAGCTTTTTTTGCAATTTTGCGCTGCGCGGCTCAGGATTGCCGAAGTAATTCATCGAATTGCGTGTAGCTGCTTTCCAGCCAGACCGCAACACGACGCCGCTCAGCAATACTCATCAGGTCGCGGTTATTCGCGGCGGCCCAGAAACTGAGACTGCTAAAATCAACTTTTTGCATCAGGCCGGTTTGCAGTTTGGCCAACGTAATAAAGGTAGCACCACGCTCCTGCGCCTTGCGGTAAGTAGCGGATTGCCCAAACGGGCTGAAGTTCTCGCCACGGCCCATATTGAGTACGACGACCAGTTTTGCGTTGCCCTGATGACGATCCAGTAATTTGTCCAGCAGGAAGGCGGAATCTGCACCGTCATCCATTATGTGCCATAAGTAAACCGGCCGACCCAATTCAGCAAACAGGCCATAAACATCACTTTCGTCAATCCATTTATTCAGACCTTGTGAAGTCTGAGCCGCCAGATCAACCAGAATATTGATGTCCGGGCTGGCTTCGGCCATTTCAATAATGGCATCCAGGCTTTCGTAAGCCTTCACATCCAGCGGAATACTGAAGTCGGTATAAAAACGTGAAAAAGTACTGTGTGACCGGTCGGAATCAAAACCCCGGAAAGCCATGCCGCGATCTACAAAATATTGCGCCAGCAAGCGGGCTGCCAGTGATTT
>CACVAV010000174.1 GCA_902727945.1 uncultured Thiotrichaceae bacterium
CAGCGATTCAGAGTCACTCTAACTGATAGCCAGACTTTTTCAAACAGGCACAGTCCAGCTTTCTCACTTCCCCGAGACAACGGCCTGTTGTAGATTTTAGTTTGATGATGTCGGTAATTTCTCCTATCGATCAGCTGGATTAATCCCGGATTACGGAGCGGGACATCTCCAAACGTGTCATGTCACAAAGCGGAACTGCACCGGGGTTTCCAGCCACCGACGCAATTGCTTACCTTTGACCTTGCTCCACTGCATAGCACCCAGCAAGTCCTCCCACAGACTTTTCACAGTGGGGTGGTTCGATCCTTGCAGGTAGCGGTTTACAAAGCGTTGCCATTTGAGCATCAACTGATGGATCAGGTGAGCGATTTGCATAAATTGATAGTAATTTTTCATCGCCCGGTAGCTTTTCCGCGCCCATTTGTGCTCCATACCATAGCCACCATTTTTCAGGGTATTGAAGCCCTCATTCTCAATCTTCCAACGCAGGCGGGCAGTCCGGCTAATGTGGGCGGCTTGTTTGGCATCGACAGGCAGACTGGTAATATGAACGAAACGGGCTAATTCGGTTTTCTCTGTCAGCGTACCGTGATCCTGACGCACCTGACGGGTAGTGATTTCCTCACAACTGACCCAATTCAAAGAATGACCCTGATAATCCAGCCCGGTGACCCAGCGGTAGTTCTGAGCCACTGTCGTCAGGCCCACAGCACCCGGTGTATAGCGGGTTTCGCTCAGAGCATTGGCAGGCTGTAACGGTGGTAGCGCATGGATTTCTTCCCAGAGGCTGGAGAGATTGCCTTCTTTGAAGGTCGTGCTCCATTCCCAGCCATATTGGCGGCAGGTGGCGAAGAAGCCTTCATAGGGATACAGGCCATCGGCCAGAATCAGAATGGGTAGGCGGGGGAAACTTTCTTTGAGGTGTTTGGCCAGGCGTTGAAACGCTTTACGCTCACAGTCCTGTCTGTCGTACTCACCCCCCTCAGGATTTTCCACCCATTCCGTCGCCAGAGAAATCGAGAATCCATTAGGCGTCACTAAGGAACTGTCTGTAAATAACATCCCGATTTACCCGATCTGCGGAATTGCAGTGTAATTCCATTTTGGCAGATGCTCATCAAACCGGATCGTCATGGTCTCTTTAAATTCGTCTGCATACTTCCG
>CACVAV010000175.1 GCA_902727945.1 uncultured Thiotrichaceae bacterium
CCAATCTGTGACCCGGCCAGTCCGGCATCTTTAGTCAGCGCACCCAGTAAGTCACCCGGACGCATTTTATTTTTCTTACCCGAGTTAAATTGCAGGGTGATCATCGGCGGCTGTACGCTAAAACGCTTCTGGCGATTGAGCGTGTCTGCTTTCTCTGCCTCACAGGTCATTTTATTGTAATCTTCAATAGCAATAATACGGCTGACTTCTTCTTCGATGAACAAGCTCAGCGCCAGACCGGACTCACCCGCGCGCCCGGTGCGGCCAATACGATGTGTATAAATTTCAGGGTCATGAGGTAATTCGTAGTTAATAACCGCCTGTAAGCCTTTGATGTCTAAGCCTCGGGCTGCAACATCGGTAGCTACCAGTACCGAGCAACTTTTATTTGCAAAGCGCAGCAATACTTCATCACGCTCTTCCTGTTCCAGATCACCATGAATGGCGATGGCTTCGATGTCGTGAGTTTGCAGGTAGTTTGCTACTTCACGGCACTGAATTTTAGTCCGGCAAAAGACCACCGCGCTATCTGGTTGGTAATGTTCAAACAAGCCCAGCAAGGTATCATCGCGCATGGAGGGGTTGATCTGGTAGAAATGCTGATCAATCACCTGTGCTTCGTGGTCAGTATCAATTTTGATGATTTGCGGGTCTTGCTGAATACTCCGGCACATCTTTTTAATGGAGTTAGGGTAAGTCGCAGAGAACAGTAAGGTCTGACGGCTTTCCGGTGTGTTATGAATGATGTGGTCTATTTCTTCCTGAAATCCCATGTCCAGCATGCGATCCGCTTCATCTAAAACCAATGTTTTCAGCCCGTCCAGCGTCAATGTCTCACGGCTCAGATGGTCTTTAATACGTCCGGGCGTACCGACGACAATGTGTGCGCCGTGTTGCAGGGAATCTGCTTGTTGACGCAACGGTTTACCACCACACAGTACAACTAATTTAATGTTCGGTGTGCAGCGTGCCAGTGTGCGTAATTCTTTGCTGACCTGATCCGCCAGTTCACGGGTAGGGCAGAGGACTAAGGCCTGCACACCAAAGAAGCGTGGATTGATATTTTCCAGCAAGCCTAAACCGAAGGCTGCTGTTTTACCGCTGCCGGTTTTGGCTTGCACAATCAGGTCTTTGCCTGCTAAAGCTTCGGGAATGCTGGC
>CACVAV010000176.1 GCA_902727945.1 uncultured Thiotrichaceae bacterium
GTGCCTTTTTGCACATCATCACTTAAATCACCCGCTTCAGTATGGGCGACTGTCCAATTTTCCAGTGAGGGCTGCTTAGCATCTTTTTTGCTTTTATACGCCGAGAAATCATAAAGCGCTTGTGCTACCGCCTGAATCGACTGGCGCACAGCAGCAGGGCGATGTTCATCCGCACATTCATCCGTCAGGAAGGAAACCACACTGCCTACTTTTTTGGCTTTTAGCTGCCGGGCTGCATTTAAGGTGGCTTGTGCCAATATTTCTTGTGTCAGAGAAGCTTTATCGCCCAGACCCACCAGCAATACACGCTTAGCACTGACACCTTCCATGTCATATTGCAGCTGACTGCCGGACTTCTCGCCGTTGAAATCACCCAGCTCAAGGAATGCTTTCAGTTTACCCTGACTGTTATCGTCAATTTGCTGTGCTGCATCGGATAGCCGGCCATCTTTATAGATAGCAACAATAACGCAGTCTGCGGAAACTTGTGCAGCATTGGCTGCGGCCTGAAATGTGTATTGCATAAATTCTTCCTGAAAGTAGTTTTTGTTTTAGGTGTTAGCTGAGCCGGTAGTTTATAGGAAGATATGGGCTTGGGGGAAATTTGTGTGTGACATGATGGGAAAGCGCCCATCGTTATGGGGCGGGATATGTTCAGGCTGTCACCAATTACACTACATTGTTTCTGGATGATTTGTATTTTGGGTTGAAGTCACTATTATCGAAGAGTGGCGAAGTGGATCGTATAGCGATTTATGATGTGCTGTGGCTGTTTAAAGACATATAAAAATCAGACTATCAATGGAGTGACAAATGCAATATTTTATGAAAAAAACGAGTGGTGTGCTGCTGGGTTTTAGCCTGTTAATGGGTACTGCGACAGCTGATTGGAGCTTAGATAATGAGCAATCCAGCTTGTACTTCGCTTCAACCAAGACAGAAGTGACCTCTGAGATTAATCGTTTTAAAACCTTGACCGGCAGTATCACTGAGAAGGGTGTGGCTACCTTGGAAATTGATCTGGCAAGTGTGGATACAGGTGTAGAAATTCGTGATCAACGCATGGGTAAATATTTCTTTGAAATAGACAAATTCGCCACGGCAACGGCAACCATTGATCTGGGTGATGAAGGTATCAAGCCGGGTACGCATGATGTGAC
>CACVAV010000177.1 GCA_902727945.1 uncultured Thiotrichaceae bacterium
AAAAAAAGCCGGAATCATTGACTAACTCCGGCTTTTAAAATACCTGTCACCACCGCATTTACTCAGCAGTAATCATTGCCAGCAAATCATCCTTCAACTGCAAACGCTTTTTCTTCAGCTCCTCCACCACCTCATCAGACGGTGTTTCAATATCCTGCTGAATACGGTGCAGCTGGTGATCCAGCTCATGATATTCATTAAAGAAGCGTGCGAAGTGATTATTCTCCATCTTCAAATGGTGAATGCGCTCTTTGTGCTCAGGAAATTCGTGCAGTAAATCGTGTGCTTCTCCAAACATGGTTGTCTCCTTAATTATTATAGATGTTCAAATTTACCACTTACAGCAGGTGCAACCATGAGCTAGATCAAAACACTGGTAACTACCGTACAGGGCGACTAAAATCAGTTTTTTTACCAGAGGAGCATCCGGTATGCAGGCAAGAGTTAAGTGGCTGGACAATATGAGCTTTGTCGGTGAGTCCGGCAGTGGCCATTCTATTGTTATGGACGCGTCACCTGAAGTGGGTGGACGTGACCTCGGCGTCAGGCCGATGGAAATGTTATTGTTAGGGCTGGGCGGCTGTGCTTCTATTGATGTTGTGATGATTTTGCAAAGATCACGACAGGACATAAAAGATTGCACGGTACAAATCTCTGCAGAACGGGAGGATACCGAACCCAAAGTTTTCACTAAAATTCATCTGCATTTTGTGGTGGAAGGTAATAATCTTTCTGCTGACCGGGTTAAGCGGGCAATTAGCCTATCGGCTGAAAAATACTGCTCCGCATCACTCATGCTGGGAAAAACAGCAGCAATAACTCATGATTTTGAAGTATCAGAGGTAACAGGTTCTTGAAAAAACGTCATCAGAAGCAGATCCGTCTGCATGGATTTAACAACCTGACCAAAACCCTCAGCTTTAATGTATATGACATCTGTTATGCGCGGAGAGCGGAACATCAGGAGGAGTACCTCGCTTATATTCATGAGCAATACAATGCCGAACGCCTGACTAATATTTTAACCGATGTGGCTGATATTATCGGCGCAAACATCCTCAATGTCGCACGGCAGGATTATGAACCACAAGGTGCCAGTGTCACCATTCTGGTCTCTGAAGAACCTATACTGACTGAGAAACAGCTGGAAGATGCGGCAGTACCCGGCCCATTACCAGACGATGTAGTCATGCATCTGGACAAGAGCCACTTAACAGTACACACCTACCCCGAAAGCCATCCGGATAACGGTATCAGCACCTTTCGTGCCGATATTGACGTCTCCACCTGTGGCCGCATATCACCACTTAAAGCATTGAATTATTTGATTCACAGCCTTGAGTCAGATATTGTGACGGTTGATTATCGGGTGAGAGGTTTTACCCGTGACATCAAAGGCAAGAAGCACTTTATAGATCATAAAATTAATTCCATACAGAACTTCATGGCTCCGGACACCAAGCGACGTTACTCCATGATTGACGTTAATGTGTATCAGGAATCCATTTTTCACACAAAAATGTTACTGAAAGACTTTGACATGGACAACTACCTGTTCGGACTGGGTAAATCAGGCTACACAGAAAAAGAACTGGCTATAATAGAACAACGTTTACGCAAAGAAATGTCAGAAATTTTTTATGGCAGGAATACAGGGACGATATAAACACCTCCGTATGCCGGGTGGTGTTCAGTGATTCTCAAAGGAGTGTATTGCTAAAATGATAAGCAAAAAACAAAAGATGGTAATAGCCGGACTAAGCAGTTTACTGCCCATTATTTTGGGTGGCTGCGCTTCGCCGGAAACCGTTAAACCGAACATTAAAACAGCGGTTGCCAAACCCGGCAATACTTATGTTATTCAACGCGCTTCTATACATACACCGGCTACTGATCGCCAATGGCAACAACGCAGAGCTGCACGCAACCAGCAATTAGCAGTAAAACGCGCGCACTTATTAGCCGCCGCAAAACAACGTGCACCAGCACGCCCTGCTAAACCTGCTGCCCGGCCAACACCACGAAGCAACAACAGTGCTAATGCCAAAAAAATTCTCCGGCAACAACAGCAATCACGTGCTCAGTATCAGGCGCGTTACCAGGCGAAACAACTCGCTGCCATAAAACTCAGAAAAGCCGCTGTCAGCACAAAAAAACCAGTGCCGGCACGAAAAATGCCGACTCAGCACAAACCTCGTGTCATGACAGCATCGCACACCCGGCCAGCGAAAAATAATACCCGCGCAGCACAAATATCCCGCGACCAACTGGCAAAAAACAACGCTCGTTTAGCACAGGCGAAAGCCAATCAGGCACGACACACAGCACAGTTGAAAGCTAACCGGGCACGACACACAGCACAGAAAAAAACAGCCCCGTCGATGCGTCAACAATACATTCAACGCTGGGAACAACAACAGGCTAAGCAAAAACTTGAGCGGGAAATTGAATCAAAAAAAGCTGATGCAAGGGTAGAAAGCGTCATCCACAATGCGAAAAAACAGATCGGTACTCAATACGTCTGGGGTGGCGCATCGCCGAAGACCGGGTTTGACTGTAGCGGCCTGGTGCAACACTCGATGAACAAAGGTGCCGGTGTCAAGGTGCCCAGAACCGCAGCAGAACAGTATAAAGCTGCGGTAAAAGTCTCTGCACAAAAAGCCAGCCGAGGCGATTTAGTCTTCTTTAAAACCCGTGGCAACTCAGTCAGCCATGTGGGTATTTACCTTGGTGAGAATAAATTCGTACACGCGCCCCGCACCGGACGCAAAATCACCACCACCCAATTATCCGGTTACTGGAAGCAACGCTTCGTAGGGTTCGGACGCATTCCGGGTGCCTGCAAAGTACCTGTGTAAACACGGTAGGTACAGGGCTGCTCCGGCCCTGTACTATAGCTTTTCCAACCATGCGCTAACCAGTTCAGTCAACTCATCACCCTTCTCTTTGAAATAATGATCGGCACCAGGCAAAACTGCCTGCTCTGATTTAGCATTGCCCCCCGCCTGCATTAACTTGAGCCGCTCCGGAGCCATCTTAATCACTGCCGGATATTCATTCTCGCCATACACATCGAACACCGGCACAGTCAGCTTGTCCAGTGGAAAAGGCTCCGCCATAAACTGCCTATAATCTGTCGCCCCCAGACCCAGGCCAACGAAAGCATCGATTCCGGTTTCTCCGTGTTTACGCACCCAATCCATTGCCATGTGCCCGCCGCAACTGTGCGCGATCAGTACTACTGTTGAAATATCCTGCTCTTTAAGATGTTCCAATGCAGCGGTAATACGTAGGTTGGCATTCGGGAATAATGGCACATAATCGTAATATTTAGCCTGTTTTTCTAATACCGGCAGCTGCACAGACAGCGTTGTCCAACCCTGCTCGGCTAAACCTACCCGCAATGGGTTAATGGTATCAGCCCAATCAGGATGAAAACCACGACCATGGAGAATAATCGCCGCACCTTTAGCGTCATCAGCATCAGTTTGAATCGCCATGAAATCTTCTGTGCCATCATACAGATCAACCACTTCACCATCAAAAATGGCATCACGAATTTCATTATCTAAGCGTTTTTCACGCGCATAATCCGGCACAGCGGCACTATTTTCTGACGGTAAAGCGGGTTCATTTTGCGGTGTAGTGTCTGCCCGTAACCCGGGCACAGCCGCTGCCAGCAGGACAGCACTCATCAGGACGCTCAATGTAAGCGAAGTTTTTGTAGGGGCCAGGATAGATCTAATCATTATATCTCCTCATTCTGATAATTTTTCATGCGTACTTCTCACCACACATCTGCTACTATCTTGCGCAGCCGTGATAGTTAGTAATAATGCGGCTAAGGTCGGGGCTTTCGATTTTATGGATAGATACATTCATAATAATCGATTGGACTGTTTAGCCTTGATCCTCTAAATTATCATATAAATTGTTTCTTTTGTTAAACCACACTACAACAGGAGTCCTCACATGGAACTGAAAGGAAGTAAAACCGAACAAAATTTGAAAGATGCGTTCGCAGGTGAATCTCAGGCTAACCGTCGTTATCTGTACTTCGCAGCAAAAGCTGACGTAGAAGGTTATAACGATGTGTCGACTGTTTTCCGCTCAACTGCTGAAGGCGAAACAGGTCACGCACACGGTCACCTGGAATACCTGGAAGAAGCGGGCGATCCGGCGACGGGTCTGCCAATTGGCCCGACAAGCGACAACCTGAAAGCAGCGATTGCCGGCGAAACTCACGAATACACCGATATGTATCCTGGTATGGCTAAAGAAGCGCGCGATGAAGGCTTTGACGAAATTGCTGATTGGTTTGAAACACTGGCGAAGGCTGAGCGTTCACACGCTAACCGTTTCCAGAAAGCACTGGATAATCTAGACGCTTAATCCACTGTGAAATTAAGGTATCACTACCTTAATTCACATCGGACTGCCGGGTTCTCCGGCAGTCTGAATAAAATACATACTTATTCATAGTCAACCCGTCACACCAAAGCAAACATTCAGGAACATTATATGGCCACCTCAAAACGTGAAGGCAGTCTTGAAGCACCTACCCGCCACGCACTAGACTGGAAAAATCCGGAATTTTACAACGAAGATGCTGTAATGGATGAAATGGAGCGGGTTTTTGACCTGTGCCACGGTTGTCGCCGTTGCGTTAGCTTGTGTAATTCATTCCCTACCCTGTTTGATCTGGTGGATGAATCAAGTACCTTTGAAGTAGATGGTGTTGATAAAAAAGATTACTGGAATGTGGTTGATCACTGTTACCTGTGTGACCTTTGCTACATGACCAAATGCCCGTACACACCACCGCATGAGTGGAACATTGACTTCCCTCACCTGATGCTGCGGGCGAAGGCGATTAAACATAAAAAAGGCGAAACCAAGCCCCGCGATAAAATATTAAGCTCTACCGACACAGTCGGCAAACTGGCAGGTATCCCGGTGGTTTCACAAGTTGTGAATACCATGAATAAAAATTCTACTTTCCGCAAAGGTCTGGAGCAGGTATTGGGTGTGCACCCTAATGCCACCATTCCTGAATACCACAGCAACACCGGACGCAAGCGTCTGGCGGGTGATCACGCTAATCTGACACGTGCTGACGTGCCATCAACACCGGCTGGCCGCACGCAGGGCAAGGTGGCTTTGTTTGCCACTTGTTATGGCAATTATAACGAGCCGCACATTCTGGAAGACCTGGTCAAGGTCTTTAATCACAATGATATTCCGGTCACCTTGCTCGATAAGGAACAGTGCTGCGGTATGCCAAAACTGGAACTGGGTGATCTGGAAGCAGTAGCAGCCGCCAAGGAAATTAATGTACCGGAAATGATCAATATGATTGATCAGGGCTGGGATATTGTCGGGCCGGTGCCTTCCTGTGTGCTGATGTTTAAGCAGGAATTACCGCTGATGTTCCCGGATGATGAAGATGTGCAGCGTGTGAGGCAGCATATTTTTGATCCGTTTGAATACCTGATGATGCGCGAGAAAGAGGAGCTGCTGAATAAAACATTCAAGAAGCCGTTGGGTAAAGTCAGTTATCACGCTTCCTGTCATTTACGCGTGCAGAATATTGGTTATAAAACCCGCGAAGTGTTGTCGCTGATTCCGGACACCACACTGGAACTACTGGAACGTTGTTCCGGCCACGATGGTACTTACGCAGTGAAAAGTGAATTCCATGATACGTCGATGAAAATCTGCCGCCCTGTGTTTAACAAGGTGAAGAAAGCAGAACCCGACTATTATGGTAGTGACTGCCCGATGGCGGGACACCAGATTGAAAATGGTCTGGGTGACGATGCGCAAGCACCAACCCATCCAATGACCATGCTTAGAATTGCTTACGGTCTTTAACACCCGGAGATAGATATGAAAAAACTGGATCGCGCAGGCTTGATGAGCCTGGAAAAATATTCTGAGGTACGTAATGATTTTCGCGCTAAGACTATAGCGCATAAATTGAATCGTAAAATCCATATTGGCCCGAATGCCACTTTGTATTTTGAAGACTACCTGACCATGCAATATCAGGTGCAGGAAATGCTACGCATTGAGAAGATATTTGAAGCAGATGGTATCGCAGAAGAACTGGAAACCTATAATCCGTTAATTCCGGATGGCTCTAATTGGAAAGCGACGTTTATGATCGAGTATCCTAATGAAACCGAGCGCAAGGAATGGCTGGCTAAACTAATCGGCATTGAAAAGAAGACCTGGGTGCAGCTGGCTGGTTTTGAAAAAGTTTATCCGATTACCAATGAAGACCTTGAACGTGAGACTGAAGATAAAACTTCTTCTGTGCACTTCATGCGCTTTGAGCTGACACCGGATATGGTGGTGGCGGCGCGTGATGGCACGGCGCTGACGATGGGGATTGAACACCC
>CACVAV010000178.1 GCA_902727945.1 uncultured Thiotrichaceae bacterium
CCGGCAGATCTTTTTCCAGATCATGCAGGTGCAAACGACGGCCATTCAGGAACAATGTCGGCGTACTATCAACACCCAGGCGCTGGCCTTCAGCCTGGCCACGTTTAACCTGCTCTTCCGGATAATCTGACTCGATACATTTATTAAACGCATCCATATCCAATTTTAACTTTTCAGCCAGCCCGACTACCGCCGCATCATTCAGCGCACGCTGATCCGAGAACGCCAGATCATGATATTCCCAGTACTTGTCCTGCTTATACGCGCAGGCAGCACCTTCAGCAATTTTACGTGAAACACCTGAACGATTGACCGGGAAATCCAGAAAGACAATTTTCAGGTCATCTTTAAACTGTTCAGATACCTTTGTCAGCACATCAGCAGCACGTTTACAGTGCGGGCACTGATAATCTGCAAATTCAATTAACACAGCTTTGCCATTTTCAGCGCCTTTAAACGGATAACCACTAATATCAATCTCAGCGAACGGTGCTACCGGCATATCGAAGCCTAGTTTAAAGACACTATCGGCTTTCAGCGCTTCCAGAAACTCAGCCTGTTTGGCAACCTGAGCATTTTGTTCCAACAGTTGCTTAACCTGCCCTTTGATATTGTCCAACGGTTGGTTAATACGGGCTTTGTTCTCTTCGTAAAATTTATTAATCGCTTCTTCTGTCGCTTCCTCAGCTTTAAATAAGCTCAGCGCGACCTCGTCTACAGACTTACCACTGTCTTCAGCCTGCTTTTCCACGGCCAAAGTGACCAATGCTTCATCGACCAATGCTTGTTTAGCCTTATAAAATTGCAACTGAGCATCGTACAAAGCCTGCTGTACTGAAAGTGGCAGGTCTGTTGACAAGTAGCTTTTTTCATCTAGTTGAAAAAGCGCAGCGTCTTCAGCCATAGTAACCTGTGTGCTGCTCATCAGCGCGAACGCAACGCCTAAAGCCATACGCTTAAACGATTTAACGGTTATTTTCATCAGTTTAGTTCCGATCTCTATTTAATAATTTAGTCAACCCAAACGACATCGGCAGAGTCTAATTGACACACTCACCGGTACTGCCGAACATACAGTGAAAAAATATAGCATAGAACAATAGGAACAGTGGATTAACAGCAGCTTTTTTAAGTTACGAAAAATTAATAGATCAGAACATTAACTCACTCGTTACCTCGCAGGGCGGATGTTGCAAAACAGAGGCTTCAGTGTTAAATGTATAACGATAATTTACCGTTTCAACAACACATACACCGCACCTGTCCCGCCATCTACCTGTCGGGCTGAGTGAAAAGCCTGCACACGATCATGCTGTCGCAACCAGTTATTGATTTTAATCTTTAACACCGGCCCGCGATGATCCGAACGGTTACCTTTGCCATGGATAATCCGTACACACTCGCCCCGCATAGGGTAAATGGTCACCAAAAACTCTGCCAGATAAGTCCTGGCTTGTTTTGCATTCAGCCCATGCAAATCCAGCTCAGCCGCAATCCGGTATTCCCCGCGCCGTAATTTATTAAATACCCGGTGCTGAATACCCGGACGCATATAGCTGAGCACATCACCGGGCTGCAAATCCAGCGGTATATATTCATCAGAAAACATATCCTCCAGTGCTTGCTGCTCATCCTCCATGGTTTTCAGGGGTATCGGCTTGGGTTTTGGGGTATCATGCACCACCTGATTAACGGGTTGCAGCGGTGAAACGTCCCGCATAAACTCTTGAAAAAGGTTGGATTCATCGCTATCGAACGGGAGATTATCTTCTTTTTTCACGGGGTATCTCCTCTGCTCACTCACACACTAAAAAAACACATGAACATATTGCTCAGCAACGATGATGGTTTTCAGGCTCCCGGCCTGCAGGCGCTACGCCACGAATTACGTCAGCAACATAATGTTACCACAGTCGCTCCGGATCGTGACCGCAGTGGTGCCAGCAATTCACTGACACTGGATATACCCCTACGCCTCACCGATCAGGGCGAACAATTATACAGCTTAACCGGCACACCGACTGACTGTGTACATCTTGGCCTGACTGGCCTGGATATTACACCAGATATTGTGATTTCCGGTATCAATAATGGCCCGAATCTGGGGGATGATGTTTTGTATTCAGGCACAGTCGCCGCCGCCATGGAAGGACGGTTTCTGGGTTTCACTGCCATTGCTGTGTCACTGGATTCCCACAATACTGACCATGTTGCCAGCGCAGTGAACGCCACGCTGCAATTGTTAGCGCAGCGCGATACTTTTCCTGACCGGGGCAGCATGGTGCTAAATATCAATGTGCCCGATTTACCCTGGACAGCGATAAAAGGCTTTAAAATCACCCGACTCGGACAGCGCCACAAATCAGAACCGGTGATTCGCCAGAAAGACCCGCGTGGGCGTGATGTTTTCTGGATAGGGCCGGTAGGTGGCGTGGCCGATGCCGGTGAAGGCACTGATTTCCATGCTTTGGAGCAAGGCTATATTTCCGTCACCCCACTACACAGCGACCTGACTCACTATCAGGCACTGGAAGCAACCGGAGAATGGTTAAAGGCAGTTAATAAGTGAGCAGACCTACCATCAATGAGAAAAGCATAAAAGGTATTGGCATGACCTCACAACGCACCCGGAACCGCCTGATGGACAGGTTGCGGGAGAAAGGCATTGAAAACGAAGCCATCTTAGAGGTGATGAGCAAAGTCCCGCGTCATTTATTCATGGATGAAGCCATGGCCAGTCGCTCATACGAAGATACTGCACTCCCGATTGGTTATGGACAAACCATTTCTCAGCCCTATATCGTGGCGCGAATGACTGAACTACTGTTCGCAGGTGAGCGACCATTACGCAAAGTACTCGAAGTAGGCACAGGTTCCGGCTATCAGGCTGCCATACTCGGCGCATTCATACCCGATCTCTATACAGTAGAACGCATTGAAGCTCTGTATAAACATACACGGGATCTGCTGCACGCGCTTGGTTACCGCAATATAACCACCCAATTAAGTGACGGAAGCTGGGGATTGAAACAAAATGCCCCGTTTGATGGCATTATTGTGACAGCAGCTCCGGAAACTGTACCCGATGCTTTGCCGGAACAACTGGCTATTGGCGCGCAATTAATAATTCCGGCCGGGCCTCAGGATTCAGCGCAATCCTTACACATTATTACCCGCACCGGGGAACGTGACTACGACACTAAAATAATGGAATCAGTGCAATTTGTGCCTTTGATTCGCGATTCAAATAAATAAAGTAATAAAAGTTGTGGTAAAAATGAAACTTTTCTCTATTCTATATAACAAAGTCCTTAACTGGGCAAAACATCCGAAAGCACCCTGGTATCTTGGCAGTCTGAGTTTTGCGGAATCGTCTTTCTTCCCCATTCCACCTGATGTCATGCTGATGCCGATGGTCATGGCAAATCCATCAAGGTGGAGCTGGTTTGCAACATTAACGACGCTCACTTCGGTATTAGGTGGCATATTCGGCTATGTCATTGGTTTTTTTGCCTTTGAAACTTTAGAGCCTCTGATTATACAATGGGGCTACGGAGAGAAATTAGCTATTGCAGAAAGCTGGTTTTCCGAATGGGGTATATGGGTTATTTTTGCTGCGGGGTTTTCCCCTATTCCCTACAAACTATTTACGATTACTGCAGGCGCGTTATCAATGGCATTGGTTCCATTTATAGTGGCATCCATCATCGGAAGGGGAGCGCGTTTTTTTATTGTTTCGGCACTTCTGGCCTGGGCAGGCCCCAAAATGGAACCGGTTATACGCCGTTACATTGAATGGTTGGGTTGGTTTGTTGTCGGAGCGCTGGTTTTTATTGTATTACTCACACAGGTGTAACTCATGGATAGAAGAATTAAACTGCTGGCTGCGACCTCCGTAGCTGCGTTGACAACAGTCGCATGTGCCCCCAACATGGGAACAAATGCTCCACACGCCCAACAGGCTCAGAACTATACAGGCAGCACCAGTTCACCTGTGACACACTCTCACAGTGGCAAAGTTCACTCACACGCTTTACCGGCAACAGGTATCAGGCATACCCATGCCATCGGCAATGGGCAAACCCGGCAACCCAGCACGCAATATCAACAACCTCAGCAACCTGCCGGAAATAATAGCGGCGGCACAACACATGCACACAGTGGCAGAACACACAGCCACAACCTGCCCGCCAGTGGCCTGAATCATACTCACCGTATGGGAGCAGGAGCAGCCGCAGCACCAACTGCACGACCACCCGTAGCTACTTACACACCACCAGCGGCAAACACCGGCAACAACAACGGTGGCCAGGCTCACTCCCATAACGGCAAAGTACACTCACACCGCTTGCCCGCCAGTGGCTTGAATCATGGTCATAATATGGGCGGCGCACGTCCGGCAACTAATACTAACCGACCCGTTGCCAACCCACCCGCTGCTACCTACAACTCTAGCTATAACGTCAGCGCAGGCAATAACAGCGGCGGTACAACACACGCACACAATGGCCGCACTCATTCTCATCCGTTACCCGCCAGCGGCACTAACCACACACACCGTACCGGGGGCGGTGGTCGCACAAACTATACGCCACCACAGCAAAATACGACCTACACCCCACCACAACAAAATACGACCTATACCCCACCGCAGCAGAATAATAGTGGTAGTAGTTATTACGACAACAGTAGTAATAATGTGACACCGACACCAACTGCTAATAATACAAACGACAGCTACTATGATTACACTGGTCAAGGTGGCAACAGTTCGGAGTATGACAGAGTAAAACCTAAGTCTGCGTACACCCCCAACAACAGCTACTCTAATTATCAGCCGCAACAGCAGCCAACAAGCAACAGCGATTCATTTCCACCACAGAATCCATCCGGCGGTAATACCTATGCAGTTAAAAGAGGTGATACCGTATTCCAGGTGATGCGTAATACCGGTGTCTACTGGAAAGATATTATTCGCCTGAACAACTTAAGCGCTCCGAACTACCAGATTAACCCGGGGCAAATTCTGAGGTTGCGTTAACACAGTACTTTTTAATTTGCTAATAAAAAAGCCGCTCCATTTCTGAAGCGGCTTTTTTATTCAATACATCAAGACGCTGGTATGGGAAGTAATACCTGATGATTTTAACAAACCCGTGTACCGCTATCACAAGCAGCACCTGCACGGTGTTGCGGGTTGCTTCGACGCGCTGGTTGACCAACATAACGCTGCATCTGTTGCACAGTGATCGCCCCCATATGTGTGTCAACAATTTTTCCCTGAGGAGAAACAATAAAGGTGGTCGGTACACCATAAATCAAACCCAGTGCAAACATAGAGCTATCCTGAGTCGGAACCACCGTATAATTAATACCGCGTTGGCGAATAAACTGCTTCATTTCATTGTTAGCTGTTTCACCCGCATCCATCCCCAACACGGTAACTTTGCCACGATACTGAGCAGCAATACGCTTTAATGCAGGTAGTTCCTGAATGCAAGGCCCGCAATAAGTGGACCAATAATTGACGATTACCCACTGCCCACGGTAATCAGAAAAACGGTGTTGTTTCCCATTGATATCTTTAAATGAAAAGTCATTAACTTGCTGAGCGGTAGCCGACGAAGAAAAAGATAAGAACACAGCAATTATTAAGAAACGCAATAGTTTCATGTTAGCCTCAAGAACCCTTTTAGATAGAAATACAGTATTTTATAGCAGTAATACACAGACACGGCCCAGTGTTAGGGCAAGACTGAGGCAACTTAGTCAACCAATTTAGTTATTAATTAATTTTATGGCTGGAGAATTTCACTCATTGCAATAAAACACACCACATGATATGTCGGTAGAATATTATTAAGATGGTTGAATGGCAAGTTGTATTTACACAACAAAATACGCAAAACTTACAACTTTTGTTGTAAGTTTTGCAAGTAAAACAGGGTTATCAACACACATATCAGGCGTTAACAACCCCTGTTTTAACTCACACACCACTTAGTTAATGACCCGAATTTTTCCGCCAAAAGCCACCCAAAGCAACCAAGCCAAGTAGCATTGTAAGTAAAATCTGCGCCCATTGAGTCAGGGTCGGGATCGGTGTTTGTGTTGCAGGTGAAAAGTTACCCAACCGCTGTAAATAGTCAGGTCGGCCATCTCCATCCGTATCACGCGCATTGCCGTTATTAGGATTGCCGCCCACAGCGGGCTGCTCCTGAGCAGTCAGCAAGCCATCATTATCATCATCCGCATCAAGGTAATCCGGTGTGCCATCCCTATCGGTATCATCATCCGTTGGCAGACCACCATTGTAATTCTCAAAAATGGTTAGAATACTATCATTATCATCATCTTCATCCAGTGCGTCGATAATGCCATCATCATCTGTATCAATAGGGA
>CACVAV010000179.1:0-2629 GCA_902727945.1 uncultured Thiotrichaceae bacterium
TACTATTTACCCCGATATTACTGTTGATCCTGAATGTTACAGATCGGCCACAAGGCGATGTTAACAGTGGCTGATCTTCTTCAATGACTACTTCATTGTGGCTGGTGTGATATTGGTTACTTTTCCAGGGAGTACCAGGTTCTCCTGCAAAGAAATACTTTCGTTTAAAAGTTGATCTTCCCTGTACCTTCAGATTCCAAATTACTTGTGGTGCGACAAACTGCTGGCTTGCCGGTACATCTATGGGGAGCGCAAAACTACAGGAAACTCGTTTTGTATCATTTTTTGGTGCCTGATATTGTCCACTAAAATTCACCTGGAAAACCGTCATCGATCCATCTGTTGATGACTCTACTTGTGTTGCAGGACAGCCTGTCCCGGCCATGCCCAATGAGTGGGAGCGGGTAGAATTTGCTACTGCTTGAGGTATAGCGGTGACACAAACGCCACAGATAATACTCGTAGATATAAAAGAAAATAATTTCATAGGTCGGGCACCTTTACATGCCTTATTGGTCAGTTACACCTTTAGACAGACTAAATCGGGCATAATTCCCTGTTCGATTGAATTACGTTTGATGAAATCTGGATTTACTCCTGTGAAACCGAAATGGTGTGCGTATAATCCCCCGTCTTTAATCACCATTAACACAAAGAGAGTCTGAATGAGACCCAGTGGACGTAACCCGGATCAAATGCGCCCGGTAAAATTTACCCGGCATTATACCTGTCACGCGGAAGGTTCCGTACTGGTTGAATTCGGGAATACCAAAGTGCTGTGCACGGCGAGTATTGATGAGCGTGTGCCGCCTTTTTTGAAAGGTAAAGGCAAAGGCTGGGTGACAGCTGAGTACGGTATGTTGCCACGTTCAACCAATAGCCGCATGGGGCGTGAAGCCGCCAGAGGCAAGCAAAGTGGCCGTACGCAGGAGATCCAGCGTCTGATCGGTCGTTCTTTGCGGGCAGTGGTTGATATGGAAGCCTTGGGTGAGCGTCAGATTACACTGGATTGCGATGTACTTCAGGCGGATGGTGGCACGCGCACTGCGTCGATTTCCGGCGCTTATGTTGCGTTGTGTGATGCTGTTGCTGCACTTCGCAAGCAGGGTAAGATAAAGCGTGACCCACTTCATGGGCACGTGGCTTCGGTATCAGTGGGCATTTATAACGGTGCGGCGGTGCTGGATCTGGATTATCCGGAAGACTCCAATGCTGAGACCGATATGAATGTCGTGATGAATGAAGCGGGTCAGTTTATCGAAGTGCAGGGTACTGCTGAAGGCCATGCGTTCCGGCGTGAAGAGCTGGACGAGATGCTGGCGCTGGCTGAAAAAGGTATTCGTGAAATCATCGAATTACAGCAGAGTGCATTGGCGGAATAAGGTGTAAGGTGGCGTTGTGACTGAGAAGGCGAAGATTGTTCTGGCGAGCGGGAATGCAGGTAAGGTGCGTGAGTTTTCTACCTTGCTGGCTGATTTAGGCTGGAATGTGGTTCCACAAAATGAATTCAATGTGGTGGAGGCTGAGGAAACGGGTCTGAGTTTTGTGGAAAATGCGATTCTCAAAGCGCGTAATGCTGCTGAGCAAACCGGATTGCCTGCGTTTGCGGATGACTCCGGTATTGTGGTGGATGCTTTACAGGGCCAGCCGGGTATTTACTCGGCGCGTTTTGATGGTAAGCACGGTGACAATGCTGCGAATAATGTGAAATTGCTCAGCGAAATGCAGGGTGTCCCTGTTGAGAAACGCACCGCCCGGTTCCGCTGTTGTATTGTGTTTGTTCGTGATGCGGCTGACCCGGTGCCGGTGATTGCTGAGGCGAGTTGGGAAGGTGCTATTCTTGAAGCTGCCAGTGGCACGGAAGGGTTTGGTTACGATCCTTTGTTTTATGTGCCGACACATGATTGCAGTGCTGCTGAATTAGATTCGGCTGAGAAAAACCGTATCAGTCACCGTGGTCAGGCTTTGCAAATTCTGATCGGTTTGTTGGCGGGTTGTGTGAATCAGGAGAAGGGCTGATGGATCTCAGAAAATTATGGCTGGGCGCACGTGCGACTTTGTTTCTGGCATGTCTGGGGCTGGTCACGCTGATTTATATTTTTGTATTCCCGTTTCTGTTTTTCCTGTCTTATAGCAAGTGCTACTCTATTATATCGTTCTGGAATAAGTCGGGCCTCTGGTTACTGAAGGTGATCTGTGGCATTGATTATAAAGTGCTGGGCCGTGAAAATATTCCAACAGACAGCGCAGCCATTATTATGTCGAACCACCAGTCAACCTGGGAAACCATGGCTTTGGCTGTCGTATTTCCACCGCTGACCTGGGTGTTGAAAAAAGAGCTGCTCAAGGTACCGGTATTTGGCAGAGGCTTACGTTTTATTAAGCCGATTGCAATTGACAGGAGTGACCGGAAAAGCTCGGTTGAGCAGATAAAAGTACAGGGAAAAGACCGGCTGGATAAAGGTATCTGGATTGTGATTTTTCCGGAAGGTACACGAGTCATGCCGGGTGCTAAAAAGCGTTATAAAATGGGCGGCGGTATTTTGGCGGCTCATGCCGGTTATCCGGTGGTGCCGGTGGCGCATAATGCCGGGGATAGCTGGCCACGGCATTCTTATATCAAAAAACC
>CACVAV010000179.1:2729-6386 GCA_902727945.1 uncultured Thiotrichaceae bacterium
GGGATGAGTGGGTTATCACTGACTGAATCAACCTCACTTTTCCATGCGAATGCACCGGCCTTACCGTAGGCCAGTAAAGGTGATGATTGACCCAAACGATGACGGGCAACACCGGCGACTGTTATACCTTTGGTTTCCTGCGTGATCGTAGCAGGATCAGTGTAATGATAGCCTGCGGTATCACCCAGATCGGCATAACCGACTTCTACTGCCCAGGTATCATTTAGCTGGAAACCACCATAAATATGGCCAGCGCTGTTGCCATCACCGACACTACAGCTTTCGCCGTCTTTGGCCGCGCCTTCACAGATGTTGCCATTGTCGAAGCCACTTTGGTCATTATCGGTGTTTACCTGTCCGACAGATCCGCCGAGGTAAAAGGGAGCCGGGCCACCGGCAAATGCTGTAGCGCTTAGCAGGCACGTTAGAACGGCCACTGTTAAGTTGTATTTTTTCATACCCTATTCCTTATTAAGACAAAAAATGCTTAATGATTAAGATAGATGGATTCAGTGTGTCGGCGCTTTTTGACTCTGGATCAGTGGGGGTAACTTATTGATAAGCGTAACTCCGGGGCAGTGTGCCCGGCTCATTTGAATAAGGAGATAAACTTAGGTTTGATGGTTATCAATGCCTGACTGAATGAAAGGTAGTAAATCTGTCGGATGGCTGTATCCCTTATCATCTCCGGGAGAGAATTATGATTTCTGAGGAAGTTGTTGACCTATCGCGCTTACAGTTCGCGGTAACGGTGCTTTATCATTTTCTGTTTGTTCCCCTGACGCTGGGCCTCACCTTTTTGCTCGCTATTATGGAATCTGTTTACGTCATGACCCGTAAGCAGATTTACAAAGATATGGTGAAATTCTGGGGCAAGCTGTTTGGTATTAATTTCGCATTAGGTGTCGCAACGGGACTGACGATGGAGTTCCAGTTCGGCACTAACTGGTCTTACTACTCGCATTATGTCGGTGATGTGTTTGGCGCACCGCTGGCTATTGAAGGTTTGATGGCCTTCTTCCTTGAGTCCACCTTTGTTGGCTTGTTCTTTTTTGGCTGGGATCGTCTGAGTAAGACACAGCATCTGGTGGTGACCTGGCTGATGGCGCTGGGTACTAATTTCTCGGCCCTGTGGATTCTGATTGCTAATGGCTGGATGAGTAATCCGGTGGGGGCGGAATTCAGCTACGAAACCATGCGCATGGAAATGGTTGATTTTGCCGCCGTTATTTTTAATCCGGTGGCTCAGGTGAAGTTTGTACATACTGTTGCAGCGGGTTATGTCTGTGGCTCAATGTTTGTGCTGAGTATCAGTGCCTGGTACCTGCTGAAAGGACGTGACCTGGCTTTTGCCCGGCGTTCATTTGCCATTGCTGCCGGTTTTGGTATGGCCTCTATTTTGTCCGTTATTTTGCTGGGCGATGAAAGTGGTTATGAAGCCGGTGATGTGCAAAAAATGAAGCTGGCGGCGATTGAGGCGGAGTGGGAAACACACCCTGCGCCTGCCGGGTTTAATTTGATTGCCTTCCCTGATCAGGAAAATATGGAGAATGACTTTGAAATTAAAATTCCGTATGTCCTGGGTCTGATTGCCACCCGTTCTGTCTCTGAAGAGGTGAAAGGCATCAAAGAGCTGGTGGAAGACAGTGAGCAGCGCATCCGTAGTGGCATGCTGGCTTATGGCTTATTTTTGAAGCTGCGTAACGGTACGGCCACTGACACTGATAAGGAAAGTTTTGACCGCCTGAAGGATGATCTCGGTCATGCCCTGTTGCTGAAGTCTTATACTGAAAACGTGGTCGATGCGACGGAAGAGCAGATTAAAGCGGCGGCACTGGATACGGTGCCGGGTGTTGCGCCGTTGTTCTGGGCGTTCCGGATTATGGTAGCTTGCGGTTTTGCTATGTTGCTGGTGTTTGGGCTGGCGTTTTATTACACCGCAAAAAAGACAGCTTTCCAGAAACGCTGGTTATTGTGGATGGCTTTTCTTAGCTTGCCATTGCCCTGGATTGCGATTGAGCTGGGTTGGTTTGTGGCTGAATACGGTCGCCAGCCCTGGGCGGTGGGTGAGGTCTTGCCGACCGCACTGGGCGTTTCATCACTGACCTACTGGGATGTGATGGGCAGTCTGATCGGTTTTATTGCTTTCTACACTATTCTGTTGGTGGTGGAAATGTACCTGATGGTCAAATTTGTCAGGCAAGGCCCCAGTTGTCTGCACACCGGACGCTACCACTTTGAACAATCAGGTGGCGGGCATGTTGATGGCTTGGTCATGGCAGACAAGATCAATAACCGGATTTAAGGAGCAGCACTGTGATTTTTGATTACGAAACATTTAAGGTCATCTGGTGGGTACTGGTTGGCGTACTGTTCATCGGTTTTGCACTGACCGATGGTTTTGATATGGGGGTTGGTGCATTGCTGCGTTATGTCGGGCGGGATGACGATGAGCGCCGCGTGGCGATTAATGCGATTGCGCCCCATTGGGATGGTAACCAGGTCTGGTTGATCCTTGCGGCGGGTGCGATATTTGCAGCCTGGCCGATTACCTTTGGTACGGCATTTTCCAGTTTTTACTGGGCGATGGTGCTGACCCTGTTTTCATTATTCTTCCGTCCGGTGGGCTTCGATTACCGTTCCAAAATTGATGATCCGCGCTGGCGTGATACCTGGGACTGGGGGATTACTGCGGCGGGTATTATTCCGCCCTTTGTGATCGGCGTTGCCTTTGGCAATCTATTGCTGGGTGTGCCGTTTCAGTTTGATGAATTCATGCGGGTGACTAACTATGGCTCATTCTTTAGTCTGTTTCACCCCTTTGCCCTGCTGGCCGGTATTGTCGGTTTGGCGATGTTTACCATGCAGGGGGCGACCTACCTGATGCTGCGCACGGAAGGCTCAGTTTACGCCCGCGCCCGTAAAGCGGCACATAATACTTCGTATGTAACGATGGCGACGTTTGTACTGGCGGGCATCTGGTTGTGGTTTGGTGTGGATGGTTTTGTCATTACGGAGATGCCAGCGACTGATTCAGCGCCCAATCCGCTGAATAAAACAGTGGTAGCCGGTGACGGTGCCTGGTTTGCTAATTATGCAAGCTACCCATTGGCCTTGATAGCGCCTGCCTTAGGCATTCTCGGTGCGTTTGTGGTGAACACGCTGTCGATTAAGGATAAGCCGAAACTGTGTTTCCTGGGTAGTTCACTGAGTCTGGTGGGTGTGATTCTGACTGCCGGTGTTTCACTGTTCCCGTTTGTCATGCCTTCCAGCCTGAACCCCAGCCATAGCCTGACCATCTGGGATTCGTCTTCCAGTCATCTGACGCTGGCCGTTATGTTCTGGGCTACCGTAGTGTTTGTGCCGCTGATTCTGATGTATACCCTCTGGTGTTACCGGGCGATGTGGGGCAAGGTCACCACGCAGTTTATTCGTGATAATGACCATTCAGTCTACTGATTAAGGAGAATAAGTATGTGGTATTTTGCATGGCTGCTCGGTGTTTTACTGGCGGCGGCGTTTGGCATTATTAATGCCATGTGGCTGGAGCTGGATGATGTGGAATGGGATGAGGAGGATGACGACAACCATCACTCATGAACCACTCTCCTAAGCTCGAACCAGCTGTCTTAGCTAACATAAACACCGCCCTGAAAG
>CACVAV010000180.1 GCA_902727945.1 uncultured Thiotrichaceae bacterium
CCCGGCGGACAGGACTCAAACGCTGACCACTCAGGCGCAATGCCACATCAAACACCTCATCCCAAAGCCGGGCTTCGTGATTAGCAACATCAGCTCCCACACCCTTACTGTGCTGTTCCAGCAACGCCACTTTGCGGTACAATAACGCCCAGTTAGCCCGTTGCATGCGCTTCATCGCCTGCTGGAACATAGCCTGCCGGTTCTTCGGCATGCGCATCATAATGGACTGGTTCGATTGCCCCTGCTGCACATTAAAAACGGCACTATTTAGTTGTCGCAACAGATCCGCCAACGCCCAGATCAATAAAGGCAATGCCGTACCTTCTTCATGCAACACCTGGACAATGTGACGCAACCGTTCAATATCCTGCATCAATACCGCTTCTGTCAGATCAAACACCGAGAAACGCGAACTATCTTCCACAGAAGACGCCACCACGTCCACAGTCAGCGGGCCATCACCGTGCAGCAATTTTAATTTATTAATTTCCTGCACCGCAGCCAGCAAATTACCTTCCACACGCTCCGTCAGATAACGCACCGCCTGCTCATCCGGCTTTAATCCGGCACTGCGCATGCGCCTGGCCACCCAGGCCTGAGTTTGTGCCGGTGATAAATCCCAGATTTGAATTTGTACACCAACCTGAGCAATGGCTTTTACCCAGGCCGCATTACGACAGGATTTTTCCAATCGCGGACAACGGATAAGCAGGATTTTATCAGGCGGCACCCTGTCCAGATAATGTTTTAGCGCCTTGCTACCAGCAGCACCGATCTTACAACTGCTCAGCCGTATATCCAATAGTTTATTGCCGCCAAACAATGACAACGACTCACCCGCTTCCAACAATAAACTCCAGTCAAATTGCTGATCCACGGAAAGAATATCCCGCTCCACAAATCCCGCTGCCGTGGCTTGCTCACGTATAGCATCTGCCGTCTCCATCACCTGTAACGGCTCATCACCACTCACCAGGTAAACCGGCTTCAATTCATGTTTCAGATGATCTTTGATTTGTTCTGCACGAACCTGCATAGCTGCCTCAATCAAACGAATGGAGGTGGCATGGTATCAGCTTTATGCAAAATACCAAGCACCCAAACTACGCATACAAAAGCCATCTGTCCTGTTATTAATCAACGCCATCACCTAAGCTAATGCGTAGCGCCCGCATTTCCCTGACACTCAATATAAAACCCCGTAAAGCCCCTCAGACCGGATTAGAAAATGCTCAGTAACCTGCACAGCTTCCATTTTGGTGCCTTGCTACAAAACTCCAGTGCACTGCCCTGGCACGTTTACCAAAACACGACTAATAAGTTACTGTTAAGTCCTTTAAAGTCAACAACAGCGTCCACAAAATCAACTACCGGCCTGACACAGGCCACTACCAGTATAAAATCACCGTACTTAAAAAGGCACAAAAGGCGCAACACGTACCTTACGAAACAATTCACAACACCATTGCAGGCGGCAAAACCGGAGAAAACCCACCAGGGAACCTGCCAGGCTCCCAGCCAATCCACGTCAAAATGGAAGCCCGGTCATGGTGTGATAGAAAAAGTAGACAAAACTACCGGCGAAATCATGCACCTGTCTGCTGAATAAGACTACAATTCATTACTGGCATAATCTTAGTGTTATCCTATAACATACCCGCACGGTTATTTACGACCGTACCAAGCAGACATACTCAAAAGATCCGTCACCACACTCTATATGCGCAATAAATTGCTTTATACATCGGGCCTGAAATCAATGGTCTTCGCTGGCATTGTATTACTTAGTAGCTGCACAGCGCCGACCGGCCATGACACGGCAGACTCGCCTGCAATACAGACACCGGATAAAAACAAGCAATCTGTGCGGGTAAAACCTGACATCCCGCTGGCCTGTGCTGCGTCACTACTGCGTCCGGCGAAATTCATCACCCACAGTGAGCGCATTCCGGTCTTTGAACCAACACCTGAATTTGAAAACGTACCTGCCATCGTTGATTGGGGCATCAAAAGGATTCAGGTTGAACCGGCCCGTTTTACCAATGAAACCGTTCCGGCTCTATACCGCAAAGAGACAGAGAAAGTCTTAGTCATGCGTGAACGTCATGAACTGAGGGGCATTCCGGCAGTTTATAAAACAATCGACAGGCCGGTGACTATGATGCCAGCGCATGTCCGCTGGAAAAATAATTGTACCAACAGGCAGAACCCGACAGTGTGTTTTGAGAATGTACCCGCCGAAACCCGGATTGTAAAACGGCAAATCATAGACATTCCAAACCGGATCATTCAAAAACACCTGCCAGCCGAGATCATCGAGATCACCAAAAAGATCCTGGTGAAACCAGGACAGGGAACCGGCCCGATTATTCCGGCACGCTATATCGACGTAAAAGTAGGTAAAGTTAAACGTGTCTGGACAATAAAATCCACTCATAACACCTATACAAAACCGCGCTACGAGACCATTCAGGTGCAGATTAAATCAAGGGAAGATCAGATTAGAAAATTCCCGGTTTTGTGCAGCAATGCATCGCCTGTACACATCAGGGAGATTCAGCAGCGACTAAAGTGGCAAGGTTTCCCCGCAGGCATGACAGGGAAACTCGACAAGCAGAGCATGAAAGCTTTGACTCGGTTTCAACAGGCTAACGATTTATTTATTGGCGCAGTCAGCCCTGAGACACTTGAAAAGCTAGGCCTTAGGTAGCGAAGTACGGTTATTTTCGTTAGACTTCCAGCCATCTAACAGTCAACAACAGGGCATAAAACATGACGGTAGAGAACGGTATTCTTATTGGCAAGGGCGGTGACCAACCATTATTTCTTAACCCCCGTTATGCCAACCGGCATGGTCTGATTGCCGGTGCCACCGGAACCGGTAAAACAGTTTCTCTACAAGTACTGGCTGAGGGCTTCTCACGTATCGGCGTGCCGGTGTTTATGGCTGATATCAAAGGTGACCTGACCGGCATCAGCGCTCAGGGCAAACCTCATCCGAAGATCGATGAGCGTATTGAAAAAATCGGCATTGAAAATTATCAGGCAGAGGGCTATCCGACCGTCATGTGGGATTTGTCCGGTGAAAAAGGCCATCCCATCCGCGCCACTATCTCAGACATGGGGCCATTATTACTGTCGCGACTACTGGAATTGAATGAGGTTCAGGAAGGTATTCTGAACATTGCCTTCAAATTTGCCGATGATGAAGGCATGTTATTGCTGGATCTGAAAGACCTGCGCTCCATCTTGCGACACATCGGAGAAAACAGACAAGCTTTCCAACATTCTTATGGCAATGTCAGCTCAGCCTCCATCGGTGCCATCCAGCGTCGTCTGCTGGTACTTGAGCAGCAAGGTGGCGAACAGTTTTTTGGTGAACCGGCACTGGATTTGTGGGATATGATGCGTACCGGAGCGCATGGTTACGGCAACATCAACATTCTCGCTGCTGACAAATTAATGATGACACCGGGTCTTTATGCCACCTTCCTGCTGTGGCTGATTTCAGAGTTGTTTGAGAATCTGCCGGAAGTCGGCGATCTGGATAAACCACGCATGGTTTTTTTCTTTGATGAAGCGCACCTGTTATTTAATAATGCGCCGGACGTGCTGGTCGATAAAGTCGAGCAAGTGGTTAAACTGATACGCTCTAAGGGTGTAGGTATTTATTTTATCACCCAAAACCCGCTGGATATTCCCGATGCAGTACTGGGACAACTGGGCAACCGTATTCAGCATGCATTACGGGCTTTTACACCACGTGACCAGAAAGCCGTCAGAGCCGCCGCGCAGACATTCCGCACCAACCCTGATTTAGATACTGAAGCCACCATCACCAATATGGGCGTCGGCGAAGCACTGGTTTCGGTACTGGAAGACAAAGGCATTCCCGGCATCGTACAACGCACCTTAATCCGTCCACCACAAGCCTTAATCGGGCCTGCAGCACCCGACGCTGTTGCTGATCTGATGCGCACCAGCCCTTTTGCCGGCAAATATGACCGTATGGTTGATCGGGAGTCAGCCTATGAACTACTGGAGGTTAGGGCAAAGAAAGCATTGGAAGCCAGCCTGCAATCCGAACTCAGCCAGGCTAATATGAAAGCAGCTAACAAAACCGGTTCCGGACGCAGTAGCGGCAGAAACAGACAGGGTGTTGGTGAAGCCATGGTAAAAAGCATCGCACGCTCAGTAGGCTCACGTTTGGGTACCCAGATTGTACGTGGCCTGCTTGGCTCACTGTTCCGACGTTAATACCTTAATGATCATTGGGATAATTCCGAAATTACCCACGATGGAATGACCTTAATTGCTGCATATTCAGCAGAAAAGAGGTAAACTTACGCGATTGTGCAGGCATTTGTTGTGAAAATCGGGTTTATGCAAAAATTCACTATTCACCGCAACGAATGTCGTAATATTACAACAAAGTCAATCTGAATCAGGAAATTTCCAAATGGATGTTAGAAAAATTAAGAAGTTAATTGATTTGTTAAGTGACAGTGATGTTGCTGAAATTGAAATCAAAGAAGGTGATGATTCGGTAAGAATCAGTCGGATTTCGTCCACACCACCAGCACCTGTTGCTGTAGCGGCACCCATGACCGCCGCTGCACCTGTTATTGCAGCCGCTTCACAGTCGCCTGCCACCGCCGACAAACCCGGCGAGGATGCTGTACCCAGCGGGCATGTTGTTGAAGCACCAATGGTCGGTACTTTCTACCGGGCCTCATCACCCACCACTAAGTCATTTGTCGAAGTGGGCCAGACGGTCAAAGCAGGTGATACCCTCTGCATTATCGAAGCGATGAAAATGTTGAATCAGATCCCGGCGGATGCCAGTGGTGTTGTCAAAGCCATCCTGGTTGAGAATGAACAACCCGTGGAATTTGGCCAACCCATGATTATCATTGAATAAACTGAATAACCGGTAGACCTTCCATGCTGAAAAAAGTACTCATTGCCAATCGGGGCGAAATCGCCTTACGTATTCTGCGTGCCTGCCGCGAATTAGGCATTAAAACGGTCGCAGTGCATTCGACAGCTGACCGCGACCTGAAACATGTCCGGCTGGCTGATGAATCTGTCTGTATCGGCCCTGCCCGCTCTACTGAAAGTTACCTCAATATTCCGGCGCTGATCAGTGCGGCTGAAGTCACTAATGCGGATGCTATTCATCCGGGTTACGGCTTTTTGTCTGAAAACGCTGATTTTGCCGAACGCGTAGAATCCAGTGGCTTTGTCTTTATTGGCCCGAGAGCTGAAACTATCCGCCTGATGGGTGACAAAATTTCTGCCAAAGAAGCCATGCACAAAGCAGGCGTACCCTGCGTGCCCGGCTCAGGCGGTGCGACACCTGATGATGAACAGGAATGCCTGGCGCTGGCTGAAGAAATCGGTTATCCGGTCATCATCAAAGCCACCGGTGGTGGTGGCGGGCGCGGTATGCGTGTAGTCAAAAGTGCGCCTGAACTGATTAGCGCCATTGATATGACCCGCTCAGAAGCCAAAGCCGCTTTCGGCAATGACGTTGTTTATATGGAAAAGTACCTGGGTACGCCGCGCCACATCGAATTTCAGGTGCTGGCTGATGAGCACGGTAATGCCATTCATTTATGCGAACGGGATTGTTCCATGCAACGCCGCCACCAGAAGGTAGTGGAAGAAGCACCGGCTCCGGGACTGACTGACGAAGAACGCGCACGTATCGGTGAAGTCGCAGCGGGTGCCTGTCGTCAAATAGGTTACCGGGGTGCCGGAACCTTTGAATTTTTATATGAAAATGGCGGGTTTTATTTCATCGAAATGAATACACGCCTGCAGGTAGAGCATCCGGTCACCGAATTAATTACCGGTGTTGATCTGGTTAAACAACAACTACTGATTGCGGCTGGTGAAAAACTGACTATCCGCCAGGAAGACGTTCGCATTCAGGGCCACGCCATCGAATGCCGGATCAATGCCGAAGACCCGAATACCTTCGCGCCGTCTCCGGGTAAAATCACCCGCTACCATGTGCCGGGCGGTTTGGGCGTGCGGGTTGACTCACACATTTACGCTGGCTACACCGTTCCGCCTTATTACGATTCAATGATTGGCAAACTGATCGTTCATGGTGAAGACAGAGAAACAGCCATCAATCGTATGAATGGTGCGCTGACTGAAATGGTCATTGAAGGCATCAAAACTAATATCCCGCTACAGCGACGCATTATGATGGATGCTGTTTTCAGAAAGGGTGGCATGGACATTCATTATCTTGAGAAAAAACTAGGCATTTTATCATGACCTGGCAGCAGATCATCTGCCAAACGACGGCACAATATCAGGAAAACATCAGTGAGTTGCTGGAAAATGCGGGTGCTGCCTCAGT
>CACVAV010000181.1 GCA_902727945.1 uncultured Thiotrichaceae bacterium
GCGGTTACCTGCACAGCTCCTGCGGTAACGCCACCGCTTTGTTCGCCTGATGTGGCGGTGAGTTTTTTCTGGACAGAACGGTTATCTGATAAGGCTATTCAGGGGACTGATGCTGATGGAAATGCTATTGATGAGGCACTGGAGGCACAGGCCATGACAATCAATGCAACTATTTAAGACGGGGGTATGAATATGCAAATAACAATGAAAAATAAAAATCGGTCAACTCGACCCAAATCCAAAGGTTTCACTTTAGTTGAGTTATTGATTGCGATGACCTTAGGCTTCTTTCTGATCGCTGGTATTGGAACGGTCTACCTTGGTAGTAAAAAAACCTATAAGTTGCAGGGGCAGACTGCCGAGCTGGATGAAAATGCCCGCCATGCGCTACGCGCCCTAAAGCACCATATTGCGCATGCCGGTTATGCTTCTACGTCCGGTGTCGTTTTAGATGATTACATCATTCCTGATGGAGCCAGTATTTCTGCAGCTACCTGTGCTGACGGTAGTCCGAATATCGAATCCGGAGCAACGATTGGCACCTCCGGTGACGGAACAGCTGCTACCTCTGCTGCTATTACTCAGATTCTTGCAGAAGGAGATACGCTTGGCCTGAGATTCATGGCGGATGACAATTTGGCGACAGATTGTCTTGGAGGCGCACTTACTACGGCTTGTTTGCCTCCTGCTGCGCCAAGCCCCGAGGCGCGTCTGATTTATAATTCATTTTCTATCGCCCGGAGTTCGATTGATAATAGTCGTGATGATTTTGTGCCGATGCTGCGGTGTAGGGGGTCGCGTAATGTGAATGGGCAAGACATGGCGCGAGGTGTTGAAAATATCCAGTTTTTGTACGGTATTGATCAGGCTGCTGATGGTTCATCTGATGGCTCAGTGGACAGCTATTGGAATGCAACAGCTGTTAGCGCTGCCGGTGCGTGGGATAAAATCATTAGTGTGCGGGTTGGGTTGTTAATACGCTCGGTGGAGCCGGTATTTGATGATAGTCGTGCCGAAACCTATCAGGTTCTTGATCAATCGATTGCAAAAAATGACCGCTATCAGCGCGGTGTTTATAGTACAACGATACGGCTGAAAAATGTAGCCCGCCGTATGTGATGCTTAGAGGAGAAGTCAGATGAATAATAGTAAATATAAAATAAGCGCCCTTAGGCAAAAAACACAGGCAGGTTCAGTTTTACTGTGGGGATTGGTGATTTTATTAACGTTGACTGTGATTGGCGTCTCGGCAGCGCGAATGGGAGTAACCGATATTCGCATCGCTGGTAACCAGATTTTTGGCACCATGACTTACCAAAGCTCTGAGTCAGTTTTGGAGCGGGTTTCAACCTTGTTTCATATTAATGAAACAGATGGAGCAACTGATATGGTGCAGTCATGGGACTTTGCTGATGAGATGAATGACGGTGGGTCAACTAATTCTACCGGCACAATCAGTATGGCCGGTTCCATTCAATGCGCTCCACAGGAAGGCTTTGCCATGAGTGCAGAGATGGTGTCGGATGCCGGGGGTATATCCTGCCTTCTGTACACAATGGATTCTCAGGCTAGTTTGGCAGGTACCGGTGCGCGAAGTAACCATTCACAGGGGGTGATGAAGTATGTGCCTGGAAATGGCTCGATTATCCCCTAGGAGGCTGTCGGACAGCCTCCTGGAGTTCCGGGTAAAAAAGTTTCGGCGATTGTTTCACAGCAGGCTTGTCCAATAGCGTATATCTGCTATGCTGCCTAATAACATTGCAATAATGAGTTATAATAAAAATGTTTATCAAACGACAACAACAAGGTTTCACACTCATCGAAATAATGATTGTGGTGGCTATTATCGGGATTATCAGTGCAGTCGCTTATCCCAGCTATCTGGCGCAGGTGCAACAAAGCAGACGCTCAGACGCTCAGGTCGGTTTGCAGCAACTGGCTCAGCGGCAGGAGGCTTATTTTAGCCGGAGTTATAGTTACGCTTCAACGCTGGAGCAGTTGGGCTATGGGAATGTCACTTCGATTGATAGCCCGGAAGGCATGTATTTACACAGTATTTCTGCTACCAGCCCGTCAGCTTGCGATGGTACCGCAACTGCATCCTGCACCAGTTTTACGGTGTCTGCAGTGCCTAAGGCGGGTAATTCTCAAGCAAGTGATAATGATTGTGCGACGTTCACGCTCGATAACGTCGGTAGAAAAAGTGCTGAGAATAATGATAGTACTCCTGCCGGAACCACCGAGATCTGTTGGTAGTTTTTGACATACTCTGCCTGAATCGGTGCATGATTAACAATAAAGTACAAAGGAAGTCATTAATGGAAATCCCACAATTTATAAAAGCATTTAGCCGCCATGTGTTGCTAATCAGCTTGCCTATGCTCATACCCTGCTCAGTCATCGCTGATGAAACAGAAATCTTCTTCCAGAATGATGGAACCAGAGCAAATGCTAACGTACTATTTTTGCTGGATGGTTCGGGAAGCATGAGATCTGAGTCAGGAAGTGACGGCAGTTCCCGTATGCAGGTGATGAAAGATGCATTCCGTCAGGTGCTACTTGAAGCGCCTGATGATATAAATGTTGGGTTGATGCACTATGCGAACTCGCCAAACGGCACCGGTTATGGCTGGAGTTCGATTAAAGGTGTGACTTTTCCGGTGAGTCCGATTGATCAGGAGGCTTCTGAAATAATGGCCGCTTTTGAAGCTTCGGATAATATTTCAGCGAGTACCAGTATCGGTGATCAGGAGCTGAGAGTCAGAGATTTTTTGGCCAATATTGTTGATACCTGGGAGCCATCCGGTTATACGCCTATTGTTGATTCACTCTATGAAGCGGCGCGTTATTTTAAAGGTGATCCCGTTGTTTGGGGTAAGTTTCCTCCCGCTTATAGTTGGGCAGCTCACCCGTCAACCTATACGGGAGATGTGCTGGAATGTGTTAATGGTGAGATGGAAACCTGCACAAAGGAGTGGGGGGAGTGTAACGGGACAGAGCAAAGTTGCACTAATGCCACTTTGGGTAATATTTGTTGTAACTGGATAGAAAATGCCGATGGTAGTCAGATTTGTGAAAATGATAATTATAGTTGTAGTGAGATAATCACCAATTGCCAGCATGAAGTCTGTGATAGCATTTCGGGGGATCCTGAATATACTTCGCCTATTGTGGAGGCCTGCCAGTCAAATTATCTGGTGCTGATGTCTGACGGTAAGCCTGAGTATTCTTACTATTCCGGTTACACGGCGGATGGTACTGGTCGTTATGCGAAATCAGCGTACCCTGATCAGCCGCATAACTATAACAATCCGTCTAATGCTGACTTCATGCCGGAGCTGCTTCCGGCAATAACCAGCCTGAACATAACGACTGATATTCCTGAGTTAATTGGCGGGGACTGCGCAGATAGCCCGAATGGTTACAATAGCGGCACCTGTGGCCCTGAATTAACCGCATTTCTTGCCGGAACCGATCTGGATTCAGAACTTGAGGGTGACCAGACCGTTGAAACTTATACGGTGGCGTTTGGTTTGGGTGATGAACCAACCGGTACTGATTATCTGGCGAGTCTGGCGACTGCTGAAGGCGGTGCTTATACCGCCGATAATGCCGCTGAGCTGGTTGAAGCCTTCAAGTCTGTATTTGGCGATATTGAGAAAAATTCATTCTCATTTTCTTCACCGAGTTTTTCTGTGAGTGAAGATAGCCTGCTTTCACATGGTTCCAGTGTTTATGTGCCGGTGATGGATGTGGGCAGGTCAGCTGTCTGGTCGGGTAATTTACGCAAGTTTACGTTGGCGGACAGTGGTGACATTGTGAGTGCTGATGGTGCTACAGCGGCACTGACCGACACAGGTGAGTTTGCTGAAACTGCCCGTGACTTGTGGTCAACTGCTGCTCATGGTGCAGACGTTAAGGCCGGTGGTGCGGCCAATAAATTGCCCGCTCCGGGGGCGCGTGTTTTGTATACCGATCCTGTTAATAATGGATTGAAAAGCTTATCGACTACATTAACCTCAGCCGAGTTGCCTAATACCTTGTTTGGCGGGGGAGAAACCTATCGAACAGAACATGCTCTGCAGGATTGGCTGGGAGGCGGTGCTGATGGTAATTCATTGCTTGGTTGGTATATTGATTGTGATGGTAATAAGCAACAAGTGACCCCACTGGGGTGGTTTGGCACGATTAAAGGGCCGGTCAACATTGAGGAGGTGACGACTTGTGTTGGTAGCACTGTCACTGATGACGAGCGGGATACATTGATTAACTTTGCACAAGGTTATGTTGATGGGGAACCTGGTGCTGATGCGGTGGCCCGTAATCACATGGGCGACATGCTGAATACTAAGCCGACGGTAGTGACTTATAAGGATTCATCCGGAACAGTGACGAAAACGCTGGTATTTGTTGCTACCAATGAAGGTTATTTGCATGCGCTAAATGCAGGCTCTGGTGTTGAGGAGTGGGCCTTCATGCCTGCTGCACTGCTGAAGAATCAAAAAACATTTTTAACTAATGCACCTGGTCAGCAGCATATATATGGTCTTGACGGCCCGATGACACTTTGGCAGTTTAAGCAAGGTGAAGGCGCGGATGCAGAGGATAAGAAATATTTGTTTTTCAGTATGCGTCGCGGCGGTAATATGATCTATGCTCTGGATATTTCATCAAATACACCCAGGATTGCCTGGAAAATTTCTCCGACAGCCGGAGCGGGTGCTATTTCTGCAGGCTTTAGCGGCTTAGGCGAAACCTGGTCCAAACCGACTTTGTCACGCATGAGAGATCCGTCTAATCCGTCCGAAATGTTGCATGTACTGGTATTTGGTGGCGGTTACGACCCACGTATGGATGAACTGGATCCTGCGGAACGTGCGTCTGGTGCTTATGCGGGTTCTGATGTTTACATTGTGAATGCTAAGACCGGTGAGCGGATCTGGTCACTGAAGGGCAGTACGATTACCAGTGTTCCCGATAGTGGTATTACTGCCAGTGATGTAACGGACAGTGTGCCGGGCGATATTCGTGTGTTAGACATGGATAATGATGGCGGATTGGATCGCCTGTACTTTGGTGACACAGGCGGGCATATCTGGCGGGTAGATATGAAGACCAGTGTTAGCGGTACCGGTGATGATCTGGAGTTATCGCTTGATGCTACGTTGAGCAAGTTTGCTGACCTGGGCGCAGGGACAGCGGGTGGTGTTTCTGCTGATGGTGATCGCCGCAAATTTTTCTATGAGCCGGATACGGCGCTACGATTGACGAATGGTATACCAAAATTAACGGTTTCTATTGGTAGTGGTTATCGGACACATCCGCTGGATACCGGTGATGAGGATCGTTTCTATGTGCTATTGGATGAGAATGTCTACCAGACTCCGGGCGCGGGTTCGACAGCGATTACTGAGGCAGATCTGATGACGGTGACGCAGTTGAGAGCGAGTGATGAAGGGAATATCCTCGATGTGACGGATAAGCGCGGTTGGTATTATCCGTTTCCGCGTAATGGTGAAAAAGTGTTAGCTACATCGTTAACCTTCCTTGATAAGGTATTGTTCACGACCTTTGCTTTGACTGATGCAGATGGTGTGGCCAGTACTGTTGGAGTTTGTGAGCCGGCAGTCAACACATCCCGTGCCTATGTGCTTGATCTGCTCACCGGGCAGCCGGTCGTTAATCTGGACAGATCAACGGACGATGCGGAAGGTACCAACCCCAATGATGATTTTATAATCGCCGGTTACAATGAAATTCTTGATTCACCTCAGTTAATTTTTAGCAAGTTAACGAGTAGTTCAGGAGGGGATTGTACACAGGGTGATTGCCAGCAAAGTGTCAGCGTTCGTATCGGTAAATTGAATGTCCCTATAGTGGATTTAAACAATGCCAGCACCACTTCAGGTAACAGTAATGCGGACGGTGGTTTCAGTGGCAGTGTTGATTTAACCGAAATACTACCGCGTTTGTATTGGCGTGATGAAGATGTCAGTGGTTCTGAGGTGTTAGAGGGTATTGATTCGTCAACGCCTACTGAATGATTAGGTTAAGACCTTAATCAAAGTGGGGCATGGCCGAGCGTAATCCGGTCATGTCCTGACAGATCTTTAATGCAGCGGGTACCTTCGTACCCCGCTGCTTGCATTAATATGGTTGTTCTTTTCCCCTGGTCATAGCCATGTTCAAACATCAGCATGCCGTCCTGCCTCAGAAAATTAGCAGCGTGGGTCACAAGGTGGCGGATGTCATCCAAACCGTCTTCGCCAGAGGCTAAAGCGCTTAGCGGCTCAAAGCGTACATCACCACGTTTGAGATGGAGATCATCTGCTTCGATATAGGGTGGGTTGGATACGA
>CACVAV010000182.1 GCA_902727945.1 uncultured Thiotrichaceae bacterium
GCATCAGCCAACTCGCTCTCCAACTGTTCTTTCCGTTGGTTTAGCTTGTCCATTTTCTTTTCTAACTGATCAACTTGTTTCTTCAATGGTTGCAAACGTTTACGCTTCTCAGCCGCATCACGACGCTGTTCTTTTTTATTAGCTGCCACATCGGCTGAACCCGCCGCTGTCGACAAACCCGCTTGCCCCACAGTACCAATAGTCCGCTTAAAACGATTTTGCAACCACACCGCATAGTCATCAAGGTCACCCTCAAACTCATCAGCCCTGCCACTATCGACCAGCAATAGCGTATCTGTAACCATTTTCAGCATGTGGCGATCGTGCGAGACAATAATCATCGCCCCCTCAAAAGCCTGCAAAGCCATACTCAGTGCTAAACGCATTTCAAGATCAAGGTGATTGGTCGGCTCATCCAATAACAGTAAATTAGGCTTCTGGTAGATCAACAAAGCCAGTGCCAAACGCGCTTTTTCCCCACCGGAAAATGGTGCAATAGCCTCATCAACCCGGCTGCCTTGAAACCCATACCCACCCAGGTAATTACGTAATTCCTGTTCACGGGCTTTCCGGTCAAGATCACGCAAGTGTTGCAATGCAGTTTCTTCCGGGTCAAGCTGCTCCATTTGATGCTGCGCAAAATAGCCTACTTTAAGCTCTTGCGCCTGCCAGCATTCACCGCTTTGTGCCGGCAATTCACCCGCCAGAAACTTTATTAGCGTTGACTTACCCGCACCATTTGGCCCAATCAACCCGATACGGTCGCCTGGTAGGATTTGTAAGCGTACACCCGCAATAATCGTAGTCTCGCCATAACCCACGCTGACGGCTTCCGTGTTTAACAGGCGGTCAGGGAGTTTATCCGGCTTACGAAAACTAAAATTAAATTGCGAGTCAACATGGGCCGGGGCAATCGTTTCCATACGTTCCAGTGCTTTAAGACGACTCTGCGCCTGGCGTGCTTTGGTGGCCTGCGCCCGAAAGCGGTCAACATACTTCTGGATGTGCGCAATTTCGGTTTGCTGTTTCTGATAAGCTGACTGCTGCTGCGCTAATCGCTCTGCGCGGGTAATTTCAAAGGTTGAATAGTTACCGGTATATAACGTCAGCTTGCCCATTTCAATATGCGCGATATGGGTACAAATCGCATCCAGAAATTCCCGGTCATGTGAGATCAGCAGCAATGTACCACGATAACCTTTCAGCCAATCCTGCAACCAGATAACCGCATCCAGATCAAGGTGGTTAGTCGGCTCATCCAGCAGTAATAAATCCGAACGACACATCAGCGCCTGCGCCAGATTAAGCCGCATCCGCCAACCACCGGAAAAACTACTCACCGGACGATCAATTTCATCACCTTTAAAACCCAGGCCATGCAATAAAACGGCTGCACGGCTTTCGGCAGTATAACCATCAATCGCATCCAGACGGGCATGCAACTCACCTAAATGAGCACCTTCCGCATCCACTAATTGTGCTTGCAGGCTGACATATTCAGGATCACCTTCCAGCGCATAAGACAAAGCACTTTGCTCACTGGACGGCGTTTCCTGTTTAACATGCGCCACCACCCAGGCCGGAGGCATAGTGAAATCACCTACATCAGCGGATAATTCACCCCGGATCAGTGAAAACAGACTGGATTTTCCTACTCCGTTTGCACCCGTCAAACCTGCTTTCTGCCCCGGATGGATGCTGAAAGAAGCGGCTTCAAGCAGCGCTTTGGTGCCACGACGTAAGGACAAACTGGAAAAAACTAGCATGGGTCACTCAACCGGCAAAAGGAGTAGAGCATTAAACATCAGTACAACAGACAGGGCAAGCCTGAAAAGAAGTTGAAAAATTAACCGGCTGCAAGGCAGACCTGCCTTAACGCTCCCGAATCTAAACCGTCCAACGTCCAGCTACCGACCCGATAACGAACCAACCGCAATGTCGGAAAGCCAATCGCGGCAGTCATGCGTCTGACCTGACGGTTTTTGCCTTCTTTAATAGTCAATTCAATCCAACTGTCAGGAATGCTTTTTCGTACACGAATAGGCGGCACACGCTCCCAAAGCATAGCGGGTTCTTTCATTAGTTCAGCTTTTGCCGGACGGGTCATGCCATCTTTCAACATCACACCCTCCCGCAAGGCTTGTAAAGCCTGATCTGTGGGCGCACCCTCTACCTGAACCCAATAAGTTTTACTCATTCTATGTTTCGGGTTAGCGATTTTGTGCTGTAAGCGGCCATCATCAGTCAGTAGCAGCAAACCCTCACTGTCTCTGTCCAGACGGCCCGCCGCATAAACGTCCGGCACACGAATGTAATCAGCCAGGGTTTTGCGCCCTTCACCGTCAGTAAACTGGCACAACACATCAAACGGTTTATTAAACAGGATCAACTGGCTCACTGTATTAATGCCTGTTTAAAACCATCCGTGGCGAAGGTTTCAAAACCATCATCAGTGCGCCGGATAAAATAGGCATCAAGACCTTTCTCCACCGCAAAAGCCTTCCCCTTTACTTCACCCATCGCCATCAACATGGTCGCATAAGCATCAGCCAACATAGTATTTTCTGCCATCACCGAAACAGAGGCGAGGCTATGTTTTATCGGGTAACCCGTAGCAGGATTCAAGGTATGAGAATAACGCTTACCACCCGCACTGAAGAAATTACGGTAATCGCCGGAAGTGGCCAGGCCACCTGCTTTCAGGTTCAAACCCTGTTGTATGCTACTGCCCAGATCAACCGGCTTTTCCACAGCAATCCGCCAATTATCACCACGTGGGCTCTGTCCTTTAACATGGATTTCACCCCCAATTTCCAGCATATAATCAGTCACACCCAACTGATTCAGATAGGCTGCCAATTGATCAACACCGTAACCTTTAGCAATAGATGACAGATCAACATAAACCCCACGCATCTGCTTTTTCAATGCTGGCGGATCAAGACGTACTGCTAACTTGGTATAACCGACATTTAGCAATATTTCATCAATGGCCGACTGCTCGGGTACGGTGAGAGGAGTAGCTTTTTTAGCAGCACCAAAACCCCATAAATTCACCAACGGCCCAACGGTGACATCATACTGTCCTTCGCTAAAACGACTGACTGCCAACGCGGCCTGCGTTACTTTCGCCAATTGCCCGGAAACAGGAAACCAATCAGTTTGCTCATAACGATTGAAAGTAGATAATTCTGAATCCTGCTGCCAGGTCGACATCTGGTCATTCACAGTTTTCAGGACATTATCCAACCCCGCCTGCAAGGCAGTATTATCCGGAAACGCCGTTTCACTATTTTTTGGCAGAAGTATCACCGCGCTCCAGGTAGTACCCATTGTCTGACCCTGTAACTTAATCGCTTCAGGCTCAGTTTCACTGCATCCGTTTAAAATCAACAGACACAAAAATGCCAGCACGTATGCTGGCATCAAATAAACATTTCGCTTGCTCATTCTTTCACAGTTACTTAGATCCGTCTTCAGTCTCAAGTCCGGAAGGATTAGAAAAACGATTATTCAAATGCTGCACAAGGTGATCGGTTGCATCACGAATCGCATCAAGGCGCTTACGTGTTCCATTACCCCATCCGGCAGGGCTATTTTGGAAAATACTCCGCCATCCGCGTGTGCTTTTATAGAATGCGGCGGCAGGGCTACCGTATGACTCACTCTTGCTCAATCCGGAACCGATATATTTGGCTACTTTGCCGCGAATAATGTAATGCAGCATCAAAAGCAGCAGTACCACCACCACGGCAGCAATAATCATATTCAATGGATTCGCTGTTACCATGCCCATCCAGGGTGCATTGAATGTCAAGCCATCCCACCAGTCCAGCCACACGCTCAACATACCCATCAGCACGACAATCGCGCTCAGCGTAATACCGTCCCAGATTAACGTGTCTTTGCGCCAGCGCCCTAAAGCACTTTGCAACATGGGTACTGCCTGCTGCTCAATATCGTTAGACAGCGATTCCATCGCACCCACCACCCGGTAAACCCGGTCGGTATTCACACTGGCAATACGTGCCTCAATTTCCGCATAGTCAGCCGCACGCTTTGACAGGTAACGTGACCACACCGCTTCATTCTCAACCGGCACCGCCAGTTTTTCATTGAATAACACATAAAAACTACCGGAAGACAGGCCACTCTGTACCAATGACTTCTGCCAGGAAGAGACGATGTCTTCCAGATTATCTTCACGTGCAGAGGTGTCAATCTGGTTAAGAATAAACAGGAACTTACTGCTATCGTTTCTGCGCTGGGCACCTCTTACTAAATGCTCCAGCGTATCCTGCATAGCACCTGGCTCAGGATGGCGTGCATCAAAAAACACCAGAACTAAATCCGATAACTCAATGATGTGATCAGCAATTCTCAGGGTCGATTTACGCTGTTCATCCGCATCAAATCCGGGAGAATCAATAAGAATTTTGCCACGCACCTTTTCACTGGGCACGACCTTCATTTGCAGGTAGTTATCAATTTTCGAGCCTTCACCTGCGCTAACATACTCGAGTTCTTCACTAATCTGATAAAAAGGAAAACGCGGATCACCATCCAGCGCCAAACCAGGTAACGTATGCGCTTCCGCATCAGGACTAAAGGTAATGGCAGTAAATTTGTCATCAACCGCCTGATTACCGGTACGCTGCAAATCAATATCCAGAAACGTATTAATAAAGCTGGATTTGCCTGCTGAAAATGTTCCCATCACTGAGATCATCGGCCACCAGGAAATTTGTGTTGCATAAGAGGTGCCAGAGGCCAGCAGCCCCATCTTTGCTGCCACTTTATCCAACTCACGGTATTTTCCAACGGCATCAACGAGTACAGGGTTTTCACGCTTCAGGTGATCCTGCAGGCCTTTAAGGCGTTGATCAATTCGCTTTGACGGTGTCATGTCTATTCCTATTGAGTACTGGCCAGTGTATCGGCCTGATTAGTACTGAAAAAACTCTGCCCTTCATCGGTCACGGTGGTGGAGCCATCAGAAGGTGGGTTTATTGGCTGAATATTTTCACCAGCCACCGGAACTGCTACAGGCAGAGGCACAGGCGGAGCAATAACGTTCGCTGCTTGTGGCTGCTGCTGTACAGGCTGTCTATACCAACCGTACATATTATTATTAACGCCATAATACGGGGTTGATGGCGGAGCCACAACATAAGGATTCGTATCACTACCACCAAAGGGTAAAAACTTTCCCATCGCCTTGAATGGCTTGGAAACATTTTTGTTCATACTCCACAGGTCACGCTGCATGTTGTAAGTTGATGCAGCCATATTCTGAGTCGAGACATTCATCTGTCTCATGTCTCCGCTCATGTTCTGCGTCGTATTGGTCATTTGCGCAATATGCTGAGTCATACTTTCAGTGGATAGCGCCATACCCGTTATTTGGTTATTAATATTGTTCATATAACCGGACATATAAGTCAGATTCCGGTCAACCGTATCATTCATATTAGCGATCGTTTCTGTCAGACGATGGACATCAGTCGTCAATGCCTGCACCAGGTAGAAACCGTAGGCAGCCAGTACGACAAAAGCTACCAATGACGGATAGACTATGATCTGTAAAGATCTGCTGATGCCGGACTGCTGTGCTTCAAACTCATGCAGTTCATCCTCGACATCATGTAACTCCTCTTCAACATCCTGCAACTCTGCTTCCAAAGCACCGTGGGTTGCTTTTTTTTCCTCTGCCGACATTCAAAACTCCTGTGATGCAGGGATGTCCGGCAGCTTATAAAGCAGCGAACACCAAATGAACCAAGCTTATCACGGTAATATTACCACCGTCGTTATCTCCTTTGGCTATTCACACACCACCAAACCAGCACCACAAACTTACAAACAACTCCGGTTCAGCATTTTATTTATAAGTTCTAGTTATATGTCTATTTTTAAACAACAAAAAGACAGAAAAGTACCATCAAACAATCCTGTCTTTTGCCAGGTGCCAATAAAAGCTATTACTTTAACAAAGCACCGATTTGCTCACCAATAGCAGGATCGACCAAGTCCACATATACTTTGATATTCTGCAATTCAGCCATTCTGCCCTGATCCTTCAACCATACAGCAATCTCAGAGTACAACTGAACAGCTTCTTTACTCTTACCCTGCTTCCAGAACACATTGGCCAGCTCACCTTTATAAGACGGCTGATTATCCTGTGCGAGTAGTGCCTGATAGAACTCAGCAGAACGCTCGAAATCTTCACTCCAGTAGGCTTCACGTGCAGCCAGCAATAAATCCCGCACACTGCTGGGCGTTGCTTGTGCTGTTTCTGTCGCCTCAGCCGTTTCA
>CACVAV010000183.1 GCA_902727945.1 uncultured Thiotrichaceae bacterium
CCATCGCCGCAGGAGAACTATGGACAAACACCCCCCTGAAATAGATACTAGAGCCACGCTAAACCCATTAGCGCAACACTAGGAAGGAGAATAAAATGAAAAACTTACCCAAAGTACTGCTGAGTTTCATGCTGGGCATCGCCCTGTTATTCAGCGGCAATCTTGCGGCAAATGAACGTTACGGTAAACAGAAAGTGGTTTACCATATCAACTATGACGACCCCAAAAAACAAACCGGTACATTACGCAATGTGCAAAACCATATCAATGCGGTCGGGGCAGATAATCTTGACCTGAAAGTTGTATTGCACGGTAATGGCCTTGCGCTGCTGGTCTTACCGGATGCATTGGCAGATCTGCCAAAATTTAAACATGGCAATGCGAACGATGTGATGGCCGCCACCATAGACACCCTGAAAGGCCAGGGTGTTGAATTTGCTGTGTGTGCCAATACGGTCAAAGGCCGGGACATCAACACCGAAGACCACCTGTACAATGTTGAAGAAAGTGATGTCGTACCCAGTGGGGTGGCTGAGCTGGCACATTTACAGTCGCAAGGTTACGTCTACATGAGGCCTTAAAAACTATCCTCGATGTTATTTGCCTCATCCGGTGCTGTTAGCAGCGCCGGATGTCAGGTAGGATATAATCCAAATTCAAATGATCATTTCTGTCTGGGAGGAAACCAAATGTCACAAATAGATCGCCGTACCTTCATCAAACTACTCAGCATGGGCGCTTTCGGAGCCGGAGCGGCTGCCAGTATGCCGTGGCTGATGAACAATGCTTACGCTGGTAGTCATGCTGAAGATTTCTATAAATTACCCATGAAAGGTGATGCCCGCATCCTGCATATCACCGATGTCCATGGTCAGTTAAAACCCGTTTATTTCCGTGAACCGAACGTCAATCTGGGCGTGGGTGATGCTTTTGGTCGTCCGCCGCATGTGGTAGGTAAAGGCCTGCTGAAAGAAATGGGCCTGGAAGAAGACAGCATTGAGGCTTATGCCTATACCTATCTGAAATTTGAAGAATATGCCAAAAAATATGGCCGCATGGGTGGCTTCTCACACATTAAAACCCTGCTAGACCAACTGCGCGAACAAGCTGGTGGACAAGATAAAACACTCACCGTTGATGGTGGTGATTTATGGCAGGGTTCCGGTACATCATTATGGACACGTGGTGTCGATATGGTGGAAGCCTCGAATATCCTGGGTGTTGATGTCATGGTTGGTCACTGGGAATTCACTTACCCCGAAGAAGAATTACTTAGTAATGTCTCACTATTTAAAGGCGACTTCATTGGCCAGAACGTAAGAGTTAAAGAAGACGCGCTGTTTGGTGATGAGTACGTCGAAATGACGGAAAAATACGATGGTAACGGTCTGTATGACGAAGACAGCGGCCATGCCTTCCAGCCTTATGTGATTAAAGAAGCCAACGGTAAGCGCATTGCGGTGATCGGTCAGGCCTTCCCCCGCACTGCCAACGCTAATCCACCGGAGTTTTTCCCGGACTGGTCATTCGGTCTGCGTGAAGATGATATGCGTGATCTGGTGAAGAAGATTCGGGCTGAAGATAAGCCGGATGCCGTGGTACTGGTATCACACAACGGTATGGATGTGGATATCAAAATGGCAGAACAGGTACCGGGCATGGACGCGGTATTTGGTGGCCATACGCATGATGGTATTCCGCAGCCGGTTAAGGTAAAAGATGCCGAAGGTGGTACTTGTCTGGTGACGAATGCCGGTTCTAACGGTAAATATATTGGTGTGATGGACTTTGGCTTTGATGAAGGCAAGGTGAAAGAGATCAATTACAAGATGCTGCCGGTGTTTGAAAATATGCTGCCTGCCGATAAGGAAATGGAAGCTTATCTGACGCAAATGCGTAGCACCAAATACGATGAAAAAATTATTGAGAGCCGGGCGGAAGACCGTCATTTTAATAAAGACCGTGTGGGTAAAACTTACGATGAAATCCTCACCGAAAAGTTAGCCATTGCTGACCGTACTTTATATCGTCGTGGTAACTTCATGGGCACCTGGGATCAGGTATTGTGTAATGCATTGCGTGAGGAATACGATGCGGATATTGCCATGTCTGCCGGTGTGCGCTGGGGCACCACCACACCTGAGGGTGAGTGGATCACTATGGAAGATGTGATGACGCAATGTTCCATGACTTACGGTGAAACTTACGCCAATGAAATGACCGGTGAAGCACTGATGAATGTACTGGAACAGGTGGCGGATAATCTGTTTGACCCTGATCCGTATTTGCAGTCCGGTGGTGATATGGTGCGCGTTGGTGGTATGGATTACACCATTGAGCCGGGTAATAAGTTATATGAACGCATTACCGAAGCACGTTTGGATAATGGTGATCCGATTGATCCGAAGAAGACCTACAAAGTGGCTGGCTGGGCGGTGGTTAACCGTACACCGGAAGGCCGTATGATGTGGGATGTGGTACGTGATTATCTGCTGAAAAATAAAGGTGATGATGATGTGCTGAAACTGGAAAAAATCAATGACCCGAAATTGATTGGTGTCTCCGATAATCCGGGTATCGCGGACTATCAGGGTGAGTTGGGCTAATATTGCCGTTAGCTAAACCGTAAAAAAGCCAGCTACCTGAATTAAACGTCGGATAGCTGGCTTTTTTGTAATGGTCTCACTGAAATTTGAAACCAATTTGAAACCCGGCTTCAGCCCTTTATCAGTCGCTCAAGCCTGCTCTCCAGCCCCGTAGTATTAATTGAATTGCAGTCACCCCGTTGAAACCCATGCACAGTCGCGTCTGAACAGGCTTTACAGTCATTGGGATAGGTCATTTTCTCCGTAGAAGGACAAGGCGTAGTCACACACCGCACACTCGTATCCCGCACAGCACATACCGGCTGATAAACCTCATAACAAATTTCCGGACGCGGCGTATTACATCGCACAAGCGACGCACCTGCATCAGCCACCAGATTATTTTGTGGTGGCTGTTCCGTCGCCCCCAGATTCACACTGGCGGATATAACACCTGTAAACAGTAGCACGCCCCCCGCTTTCACTAACCTTTGTAACGTTTTCATCTACTCACCTCGCAATACTATTCTATCATGTCTGTTGCAGCCACCCCATGGAACACGTAATCTAATACTACCTATCATTGACAGGAGTTGCCATGAATCCGGAGCATGCCCGTTTTAATATGGTTGAACAGCAGATTCGGCCATGGGATGTACTGAATGAGACAGTGCTGGATACCTTCAGGTTTCTTCCCAGAGAAAATTTTGTGCTACCGAAATGGAAAAACCTCGCTTTCGCTGATATTGAGATACCCATCGGCAAGGGTGAAAGTATGATGCACCCGCGTGTTGAGGCACGCATGTTACAGGAATTAGCCATTCAGCCAACCGATCATTGTCTGGAAATAGGCACCGGTAGCGGGTTTATAACCGCCTGTTTAGCGCATCTGGGCCAGCACGTCGATAGCGTCGAATTGCGCAAAGAATTCTCCCACTTAGCTGAAGCACGCCTTAATAGCATAGAGATCACCAACTTCGACTTATACAATGATGATGCAAGTCGGGGCTGGCAAGGTAATTCTGATAAACAGTATGATGCCATCGCCATAACCGGCGCGGTGCCGGAATATATCACTGCGTTTGAAGAGCGCCTGAATATTGGCGGACGCCTGTTTATTATCAGCGGAACACCACCGGCTATGCATGCTTTATTGGTAACCCGTGACGATGAAAATGAATATTCACGTACCGCTGTTTTTGAAACCTCACTAAAACCTTTATCAGGCAGTGAGATGATTGAGTCGTTTAAATTTTAATGCAAACTAAAACCCCACAAGAAATAGCTGCACTCCTCCGGGATTCACCACCACACAGCCTGCAATTAGCTGATGTGAGAGAACCCTGGGAGTATGACATTGTCCATATAGAAGGGTCGCTGTTAATCCCGCTATCACAATTACAACAAGCGACAGAGAAGCTGGATACGAAGATTCCGGTCGCAGTTATTTGCCATCATGGCATTCGTAGCGCCCATGCCTGTTATTTCCTTGAAAAATCAGGTTTCGACACCATAAACGTCAGTGGCGGCATTGATTTATGGGCGAGAACACTTGATCCGGACATGGCAGTTTACTAAGGTTTTTCTTAAAAAATTGTCATGTTGTTATAATGAAAGCAACATGACAAAAATCAGCAGTTGTCGGGTGTTACACAGGGAACACACTTTACAGAATGGATGGATACAATAAGTATGAAAAAGACACTATCGCTTGCATTACTGACAGCACTCATATCAGGCACTACCAATCTGCAGGCAGAAAGCCTTTTTCAGGCCTACCAGGATGCAAAAGCTAATGATGCTCAGTTAAAAGCTCAGGAAACCGGATTTCTTGCGACATTGGAAAATAAAACACAAGCCTTATCACAGAAAAAGCCACAGATTAATCTTTCCGGTAGCTCCACCCTTAGCCGCAGCATCAGTATTGACGATTCAACATCCCTATCATCATTGAACGGCAGTTACACGCTGAACCTTAGCAAGTCACTGTATAATAAAAATATTGACGCACAGATTGATCAGGTAGACGCGTCCATTCTGCAAGCTAAATTACAGCTGGAAGAACAGCGGCAGGCACTCATTCTGCGCGTGGCCCAACCTTATTTTAATTACCTGAATGCCATAGAAACCCTGCGCTTTGCGACCACAGAAAAGAAAGCGGTACAACGTCAGCTGGAACAAGTGAAGGTGTTTTTTGAAGTGGGACAATCGCCTATCACTGACCTGAAAGAAGCAGAGTCACGTTATAATCTGACTGTTGCCAGTGAAGTCGCCGCACAGCAAGGCATTATTGATGCGCGTGAAAACCTGCGGGTGATGACTCGTAAAGGCTATAACGCGTTGAAAGGCCCGGCAGCCAACCTGCCCTTACAAATCCCGGCACCAGGTAATATTAATAGCTGGGTAGCACTGGCCAAACAGAATAGCAAATCACTGCTCACCGCTAAACAAGCCATTGAAGTGGCCCGCCAGAATATCGAAGTGCAGCGCTCGAACCGCAAACCGGTGGTCAATGCCTATGCACGGCACACCGGCAGCATGACAATGAACAACTCTTCCATTGACCCGATTGTCACCGGTGCCAGCGTAGGTGTAGAAGCCAGCATGCCGCTTTATCAGGGCGGTGTTATTAGCTCACGTGTCAGACAGGCACAGCATCAATTCCGCCAGGTACAACAGAATTATCAGTATCAGGAACGCCTGATTGAGTCACAAGTGCGCAGCGCCTACCTAAGTATCCAGTCTGGTATCAGCCAAATTAAAGCGCAGCAACGCGCACTCGTCTCAGCACAAACGGCTGCTTCCGCCACCAAGACCGGCTTTGAAGTCGGCACACGTACTGCGGTCGATGTGCTCACCACCTTGCGCGATGTATTTTCCGCACGCAGGAGTGTCAGTTCAGCCCGCAACGCTTATCTGTTAAGTACGCTGAACCTGCGTCAGGCAGCCGGAACCTTATCAGAAAAAGACCTGCAAGCCCTCAGTAATCAGATGACACTATCATTAAGTCCAACCGGACAGGCCTCAGCCAAACTAACCCGTGCGCAGCAATTACAAGCTCAGAAAAGACAGCAGTTGCAACAAGCCCAACAAAGACAACAGCAATTACAAGCTCAGAAAAGACAACAGCTACAACGTCAGGCTGAGTTAAAAGCCCAACGGCAGCAGCAGGCGCAACGGCAAGTTCAGTTGCAAGCTCAAAGACGGCAGCAAGCAACCAGAGCGTCATCAGCGCCACAGCCTATTGCACAAAAACCAGGTTCTGATGTTTTCCGGGTAACTAATCAGGAAGATGTTATCTTTACGACACAATAACCGAAGTTACAACAGATGAGTTGCTACAAATTAATCTTCAGCAACTCGTCTGATCCATTCGATCCATTACCTCAAAAAATGGTCAGCACTTACGCTTAAACCAGCGCAGACCTAATATACCCAACATGCCTAATAAACCCACCGGAAAACTTCCGCCACCACCGCCCTTACCTGGCACGGTAATAACCACCTGTTTACTATCCGATAAGCCGACATCATCAGTAACGTTTAACTGAAACACCAACTGGCTGTCGGAGCGAACAGCAGCCGGAGTGGTAAATGTTGCCATAGCCTTATCGGAATCCGTTAATGCCACATCCGGGCCGGAAACCTGCTCCCACCGGTAACGGGTAATCTTACCGCCATAGGCATCATCAGAACT
>CACVAV010000184.1 GCA_902727945.1 uncultured Thiotrichaceae bacterium
CCCGTAATGACCGCAGTAGAACCGAAGCCCAAACGGGTCAGGAACATCTTCATCTGCTCTGCTGTAGTATTTTGTGCTTCGTCTAACAAAATAAACGAATCGTTCAAGGTACGTCCACGCATGTAGGCCAGCGGTGCGACTTCAATGACATTACGCTCAATCAGTTTATTGACTTTCTCAGTACCCAACATTTCAAATAAAGCGTCATACATCGGGCGCAAATACGGATCAATTTTCTGCGATAAATCACCGGGCAAAAACCCTAAACGCTCTCCGGCTTCAACCGCAGGGCGCACCAATATCAAACGCCGCACTTCATCCCGCTCCAGTGCCTCCACCGCGCAGGCAACCGCCAGCCATGTTTTACCGGTACCCGCCGGGCCTACACCGAAATTCACATCATGCCGACGAATATTGTCAATATAGGCTGCTTGTGTGGCACCTTTGGGCTTGATGTAACCTTTACGGGTGCGAATGCGAATATCACTGCGCTCATTGTTACCCAGTGCATCAAGATTAGCCTGTTGCAGGAATAAATGAATGTGTTCAGGCGTTAGCACCGTATTACTCGCTTCCCTGTACAAGTCGCGTATAAGATTAACCGCTGTTTGCACCACCGAAACATCACCGGTCACAACAAATTGATGCGCGCGATTATTGATGTCCACACTCAGACGGTTTTCCAGTAAGCGTAAATGTTGGTCGAACTGACCGCAGAAATTCATCAGGCGCTCGGTGTCTACCGGCTCAAGATCAAAGCGAATCGAAGGCTTTTCAGCTTCTGTAGGTGACGATGTTATGGTTTCCAAGTAAGAATTTTCTCAACATAATTAGTAGCGTGCATAAGAGTCTATGACTTCCACAGTAACAAAGTATAGGTACGCAGGGGGCAGTTATCAAGACCTCAACGCTGCGAATTAAAAACAGCAGTATGTGCGTTTATCATTTGCTGCACACTGAATCGCTGAACCACCTGTTGCCGGGCAACTTCCCCCCTACTGTCACGCTCTGCTACAGACAGCCTCAATGCATGCTGCCACGAAGCTGACAATGCACCTGCTGAATCAGGCCTGGCTAAAAAACCTGACTCACCAAACAACTCAGCAATATCTCCCACATCCGT
>CACVAV010000185.1 GCA_902727945.1 uncultured Thiotrichaceae bacterium
AAATGATGTATGTCTTCCCAGTCGAGACGCTGCATGGGGTCGATGCAATAGTGTTTAGCCGGAAAGACAGGCCCGGTGGTATTGAAGTGCTTTTTCATCTGGCTGCATTATGTCTGGGTTGATAGCCTGATTTTAGCATGTTGCACGTTGCATTGTGGATGTGAGTGAACAGCATTTTACAGTTGCCATTCATCCGTGGTTAACGCCATACTAGCAACATAAAATTTTAACTGTGATCTTACACAAATCAAACAATCAGATAGTGATTTTGAGGGTACTAATGCCTGTACACATAATTGAATATATTTGGAAGTACAGTAAATGGCAGCAACTATCATTAATTGCATTAACGTTCTGCTCTTTTCCATTATTATACTTCACATTAGAAATACCCAAGCTCATCATCAATGATGTTCTTTCAAATCAATCTGATACACGCTCTTTTCTGGGCTTTGACTTCGAGCCTTTCACACTATTATTAACACTGAGTTTTTCTCTGCTGGGCTTAGTACTAATTAGTGGAGTATTTAAGATATATATCAATACGTTAAAGGGAAAAGTAGGTGAAACACTGATCCGGCGTTTACGTTACATGCTGATGACACAGTTATTGAAATTCCCGCTACAGCGTTTTGATCACATGCCCTCCGGTGAGGTGAGCATCACCATTGTACAGGAAACTGACCCACTGGCAGGTTTTGCAGGTGACTCATTTGCTTTACCCATTTTTCAGGGTGGTACTTTACTGACTATCCTGTTGTTTATGTTTATGCAGGATTGGATTTTAGGGATTGCTTCACTGGCTTTAGTGCCTATTCAGATATTTATTATCCCACGCCTGCAACGTCAGATTAATTTTTTACGCAAAGAACGGATTCAGCGCGTCAGAGTATTATCAAGCCGGATCGTTGAAACAGTTGATGCCATTGAGGAAGTGCATATCCAGGGTACCCGTCGTTACACACTGGCTGAATTTTCATACCGCTTCGGTGAGTTATACAAGATTAGATTAGCTATTTTCAAAAAGAAGTTTTTTTTAAAATTCCTGAATAACCTGCTGGGTCATATGACACCTTTTTTATTCTATGCGGTGGGTGGTTACCTGATCATTGAAG
>CACVAV010000186.1 GCA_902727945.1 uncultured Thiotrichaceae bacterium
CTAAAGCTCAAGGGTGGCTCTATTGTGGGCACGCTTGGAACGACGATTGATTGAGCGATGACGGTCACTTGATAAGACAATTAATGATGTATTATCGCTCAAAAATTTCTAATTGAGAATTGCTGCTTATCCAGAAGCCATAAAATAACTTTTTTAATTAATTAACATCCATAAAAAAGGCAGCCAAAGGCCGCCTTTTTTGTCAAACGCAACACACAACAATCAATGCCGTGCTTTACTAATCCGCTGGAACATTTCAAACTGTGCTTTCGCCGCTTCCAATTCAATCTGAAGCTTCGCATAGTCCATATCTTCCGGATCTTTCCCAGCCAGCGCATCCTCAGCACGTTGCCGTGCATCAGTTGCCGCCTGCTCATCAAGATCATCCGCACGAATCGCCGTATCAGATAACACAGTAATCATGTGCGGCTGAACTTCCAATACGCCACCAGAAACGAACAGAGACTCCATTCCTTCACTGGTTTTATACTTCAGCTCACCCGGACGCAACTGCGAAATCAACGGTGAGTGGCGTGGCAAAATACCGATATCACCCTCAATACCCGGAGCAATAACCTCTTCCACCGTGCCGGAGAATAATTCTTCCTCAGCACTTACCACATCAAGATGTATAGTCATAGCCATAATCATGTTCTCCTAAAGAGCTAAGCCATTACGACTTATGATTTCTCGGCTTTCTCAATCGCTTCATCGATTGAACCAACCATATAGAACGCTTGCTCAGGCAAGTGATCATATTCGCCGTTCAGAATCGCTTTAAAGCTTGAGATAGTGTCTTTCAGACTAACATACTTACCCGGTGAACCCGTGAACACTTCCGCAACGTGGAATGGCTGAGACAAGAAACGCTGGATACGACGTGCGCGGCCAACAGCCTGCTTATCGTCTTCAGACAACTCATCCATACCCAGAATCGCGATAATATCCTGCAATTCCTTATAACGCTGCAATACACCCTGTACGCCACGTGCCACGTTGTAGTGCTCTTCACCGATAATTAACGGATCAAGCTGACGTGAAGTAGAGTCCAATGGATCAACCGCAGGGTAAATACCCAATTCCGCGATATTACGTGACAGTACCAGTGTCG
>CACVAV010000187.1 GCA_902727945.1 uncultured Thiotrichaceae bacterium
TGCAGCATGTCGGTAAAATTTGACCTGTCAGAAGATAAATTTCAGTATTAACAAAAAAACAGAGAAGTCACACATGATCGATAATAATTCAAGCCTGCATAAACCCTTGAAAATCAGCGGTGGAACACCGGTACAAACAGACCGTGGCCGGGGAAGCAATGCTTCCGGTAAGCCAATATTTGACCCGGTCAGGAGCAAAAATCCAGGACATGATGGGTGCAAAGTCACTGAAGAACAGGTAAAGGCTAAAGCAGCGGAACCAGCGAAGGCAACAGAAGCGACTGAATCATCCCAACAATCAGACAGCGCCCAGAAAGTGTCAGGTAACTGCCCTGGTGGCAATTTGATTGAGCAAATTCTTCAGGATTTGCTGGCCGCGCTACAAGGTATACAGATCGGGCGCTAAACCAGCTGAAAAGACGACGCTCTATGTCCTATGCCGGAAAAGCATCAAACGCGGGTTTGTCCTTGGCGCACTCATACCAATCTGCCCGCTCTGTCCAGAAGATATGATCCATCGGCTCCATGTTCGGCTCATCATCCAGCGATCCCGCTGGCACAATCAACATCGGAATACGTCTTGACTCGTAAGGCAAACCTGACCCGCATTCCGAACAAAACACCTTGCGGAAATTATTATCCGGATGATCAAAGGTCTTAATCAAGTCCTGCCCGCTATCCCACTCAATACGCTCCGGACTGATAAACAAATTCGACGCATGCGCTGATCCGGTAATTTTGCGGCATTGCAGGCAATGGCACAGGTGAAACTGCTTAAACTCGTTCACCAGCGTAAAACTCACCTTGCCACACAAACAACTACCTTTAACTTTATCGCTCATTTACTGCTCCTCCGAGTATTGATTTTCACATCACTTGAAATTTAAGGTCAGTGGCGAGTCTTTCACCTCCCATTGCCCCTTAGCCACATTATCCCCTGTCGCACTATTAAACAATACATAACTGTACTTGCCATAATGCGGCAACTTCTGCGCCAGTTTCCCCAGACTCTGTTCAGTCGAAGCATCCAGCAAAATCACCTGCTGCTCGCCTGCCTGCAAGGTCAGCGCCAACGAATGCAGCCCACAGGTGTAATTCATACTATTCAAA
>CACVAV010000188.1 GCA_902727945.1 uncultured Thiotrichaceae bacterium
GCCGGTGATTTGGCGCGGATGTCTGAATTACAATATGGCACGATTCCGGGCTTGGAAGGGCAGTTGCAGGAAGCTGATGCTAAGAGTGATGACGGTAACAACAATACCTTGTTGAAAAACCGTGTTACCGAAGAGGAAATTGCAGATATTGTGGCGCGTTGGACCGGAATTCCTGTCAGTAAAATGATGGAGTCTGAGAAAGAAAAACTGCTGCAAATGGAAGATGAGCTACGCAAAAAAGTGATTGGTCAGGACGAAGCCGTTGTGGCGGTATCGAATGCAATTCGTCGCGCCCGTGCGGGTCTGTCTGATCCTAAACGTCCGAGTGGTTCGTTCCTGTTCCTTGGGCCGACGGGTGTTGGTAAAACCGAGCTGACTAAGGCGTTGGCGCAGTTCCTGTTTGATGCTGATGATTCTCTGGTGCGGATTGATATGTCCGAGTTCATGGAGAAGCATTCGGTGGCGCGTTTGATTGGTGCACCTCCGGGTTATGTGGGTTATGAAGAAGGTGGTTATCTGACGGAGGCCGTGCGTCGTCGCCCCTATTCCGTGATTCTGATGGATGAGGTCGAAAAAGCGCACCCTGATGTGTTCAATATTCTGTTACAGGTGTTGGATGATGGTCGTCTGACTGATGGGCATGGACGCACCGTGGATTTCCGTAATACGGTGATTGTCATGACCTCGAACCTGGGATCAAATGTGATTCAGGATATGGCGGGCGAAGCTAATTATGAGCGCATGAAAGAGGCGGTGATGGAAATTGTCGGCACTCACTTTCGTCCGGAGTTTATCAACCGTATTGATGAGACCGTGGTATTCCATCCGTTGGATCGTAAAGAAATTCGCCTGATTGCTGATATTCAGTTGAACAGCTTACGTAAACGTCTGGCTGTGCGCGATTTACATATTGCCTTCACTGATGAAGCAATGGATCTGATTGCGGACGCTGGTTTTGATCCGGTGTATGGTGCACGGCCATTAAAACGTGCGATTCAGCAGCTGGTGGAGAATCCGTTGTCACAGGAAATTCTGGCCAGCCGGTTTGCGCCGGATGAAACCATTTCGGTGGGTGTGGCTGAGGATAAACTGACGTTTACGGATGT
>CACVAV010000189.1 GCA_902727945.1 uncultured Thiotrichaceae bacterium
TCTGGAAATTGCATCCATTGCTATCGCCCATGGTTTGATGTGGTAAGTATTGCTGCAATCAGTTAAGTTCTGATCAATAGTATTCCTCAACGATTCCCCTCAAGTGGTAAAAGGACTGACATGGCTGAAACGGATACGCAGGCTGATGATTTTATTTCGCGCTGGCAGGATAAAGACGGTACGGAGCAGTCGAATTTACAGTTATTCCTCACCGAGTTGTGTGAGTTATTAGCCGTTGATAAACCGGTGCCAGCGGCGGCGGATAATACTGAAAATGCTTATGTGTTTGAGCGCCGTGTGGATATGGCACAGTATGACGGGCAGGTGAACCGGGGGTTTATTGACCTTTATCGCCGTGATTGTTTTGTGCTGGAGGGCAAGCAGAGCAATAAAAAGCTGGATTCCGGCGGTTGGAATAAGGCGATGTTGCGGGCTTATGAACAGGCGGATGCTTATATCCGCGCTATGCCGGTTGAGGAAGGTAAGCCGCCGTTTCTGATCGTCACGGATGTGGGGCGTAGTATCGAGTTGTTTTCTGAGTTCAGCCGTTCCGGTTCGACTTATATTCCTTTTCCTGACAGTAGCAGCCACCGGCTGAAACTGGAGGCTTTACGCTATCCGGAAACGCGGGCTATGTTGGCGGCGATCTGGGCTGATCCGGAGAGTCTTGATCCGTCTAAACGCTCGGCGAAGGTGACGCGGGCGATTGCGAATCATCTGGCGGGTTTGGCGAAATCACTGGAGAAATTTCACAGCGCGGAGGTGGTCGGCACGTTCCTGATGCGCTGTCTGTTTACCATGTTCGCGGAAGATGTGGGTTTGCTGCCGAAGGATAGTTTTACTGACTTGCTGGAGCGCTTACACGATAAGCCGGAAAGTTTTGCGCCTGCTGTGCAGCACCTTTGGACGCTGATGAATGCCGGTGGTTATGACGGTGTAACCATGGAGCAGATCAAGCGTTTTAATGGCGGGTTATTTGCGGATGCGTCGGCGTTAAAGCTGAGTCGGGGACAGATTCAGATGTTGTATCAGGCGGCGCGGAGTGACTGGCAGTATGTGGAACCGGCTATCTTCGGCACCTTGCTGGAACGGGCGTTGAA
>CACVAV010000190.1 GCA_902727945.1 uncultured Thiotrichaceae bacterium
GTCTTTTTCAGTTTCTGCATGGCCGGTGACTTACCCAGAATCCGGTCATCTCCGGACGATTCATCAGCCACCACCGGAGCCGCTTCATTTCTGGCCAGCTGCAAAGCGGTCTGGATCAATTCACGCAGTTTTGGTAAATCAACCGGCTTGGACACAAAGTCATAGGCTCCGGCCTTCAGCGCTTCAACAGCGGTGTCCATGCTGCCAAATGCCGTAATCACCGCGACGGGAATTTGCGGGTGTTCTTTTTGTAAATAGCGCACAATATCGATACCACTACCGTCCGGCAGTTTCATATCTGTCAGGCACATGTCAGGTTCATGTTCCTTGATTTGTTCGAGTGCTTCCTCCACATTACCCGCTGTCAGGGTGTCCAGTCCCATACGCAGTAAGGTGATTTCAAGAAGTTCCCGGATGTCGGGTTCGTCATCAATGATGAGTACACATTGTTCTGTCATGATTGCTCGATTGGTAATTTTTACTGTTAATTTTTAGTTATTTGTTCAATGCTGTGCGCATGAAAATACGATTCTGAAGCAGCTGCCATCCGTCGGCAGAGGGCTGTATTCCAGTGTGGCACCATTACTCAGGCACAATTCCCGTGACATGAATAAACCCAGTCCGGTGCCTTTGGTGCTGGTAGTGAAAAACGGTTCAAACAGTCGTTGTCTGGAGGCTTCCGGCATTCCCCTGCCATTATCTATCACATTAATAAAAACATCGCGTGAATGAGACGGCATACCACCCTGTATATCCAGCTGTAATTTTTGTGGTGTATCATGTGCATACTTAACCGCATTCCGGCACAGATTCCACATAATCTGGTGCAGGTGAGCCGGATCAAATTCGATCATCAGGTCAGCCGGTTCAATGAATAAAGAGACCTGCTTCTCCTTAAGATTGTGTTGCAGAATAAAGTCACGCAGAAAGCTGTACAGCCAGCCTTTCAGGGGCAGCCGCTCGCGGTTCGGGTTTTTCTTACGTGAAAGATTCAGCACGCTCTCAATGGTCAGGTTCATGCGTTTTGCATTGGACTGAATGATTTGCAGCAGCCGCGTATCGGCTTTATCCAGATTCTGTGATTCCGTCATCAGCTGTGCCGCATGGCTGATAGCACCTAACGGATTACGGATTTCGTGTGCAATACTGGCGGTGAGCTGCCCCAGTGAAGCCAGTTTTACACCCTGAACTTTTTCCCGCTGTTCGCTGGTATCTTCCAGATTGATCATGGTGGTCTGGCGGGAATGCCTGCCTAGCTGGGTGAACCGTGCTCTTAGTTCTGTGGCCTGCTGATGGCGAAGATCAAAACTGGCAGTGCGCGGGCTGATGCTGCTTAACCAATGTTGGTAATGTTCATCTAATTCCGGCGCAAAGACCTTCAGTGGTTTACTGCGCCAATTGCCAGGACTGCCGAGTAGTGACCAGCCCGCTGCGTTCATGTGACGAATGCTGCCGGAGTTTTCTATCACCAGAATACCTGATTCCAGCCGGTCAAGAATCGACTGATTGAGCTGTGACATATTGGCCAGATCAATGCCACGCCGGTTGGCAAGCTTAGCCATTTGACTGGCTTTTTGTATCCAGCGATCCCCCAGCCAGCTAGCCAGCATAATAAACAAGGCGATGATGCCGCTGTGTGAGAGTGAGCTGGAAACCGGCTGGCCTTGTTGCATGCCCAGCCAAACCTCCATGCCAATCAAGCCCATTCCTGTGAGGGCAGCCAACAGGATGGACACATAACCGGGTGAGCATATATAGGGGATGAGTACCGGGATAACCAGCAAAACACCAACGCCAGCACTGACGCCGCCACTACTATAGAGGATGCCGAATAAAACCAGAATGTCGATAAGTACGTAACCGACGCCTTGTGTCGTCAGGTCGGGCCATTCAAAGTAGGAAGTCAGGTTGCTGACAATGGCGATTAACAAGTAAACACTGGTCAGCCATTTGAAGAACAGGAAGTCGTGGGTGCCCAGCATAATCAGATTGGATTCGCTGACCATTGCCAGAATCAGCGCACCGGACAGCGCCAGACGATAAACATGGTACAGGCGCAGCAAATTCCACGGATCTTCATGCAGAAAAAAGGGAGCAGCCTGTTCCAGTGTATTTACCGTCGTTTTTACTGTTTGTTGCTGAGTTGCGCTTGTTGTGCGTGCTCCAGACTGCAAAAGAATTTACCCCCGTGTTTAACAGCATCCGGCTCCGGCACGTGGAGGTTGCAGTGGTCGCACTTCACGATCTGCGTGTTCCCCTTGAGTTGCCCAAAACCCTTTTTTTTGTTTAATTTATGCGCAATTTTTCTGCGTTGAAAGGATTTTAGCAAAAGATAACCAACTACCAACAGAACAAGGATAAAAAGAATACGGGACATGATGTTTTCAGTACTTTTAAGGTATAGTTTCCGATCCTTAACTTTACCGTTCTATGACACCGTGCAAAAGCAGAATCGAAAATTACAGGTTGCCCTAGCGCAACTTAACCTTTGTGTAGGGGATTTAGGCGGTAATGTCCGTCAATCTATTGCGGCTATTCAGCAGGCAAAAACGGCAGGGGCAGACGTTATTCTGTTCCCTGAACTGACGCTGAGTTCTTATCCACCGGAAGATTTGGTCTTTCGTGGTGACTTTTTGGGTCAGGTGATGGAGAGCTTGTGTGAGATCCGCATGGCCAGTGATGGGATCACTGTGATCGTCGGTTATCCCGTCGTTACCGGTGGCACCTTACGAAATGCGGCGTGTGTATACCGCGATGGTGTGATGCTGGGCCAGTACTTTAAGCGCGAGCTACCGAACTATACCGTTTATGATGAAGAACGCTGGTTTGTCGCAGGCGATGCTGATCAGTCCTTATTGGTTGATATAAAAGGTGTGCGTTGCGGTATTCTGATTTGTGAAGATATTTGGCACGATGCACCGATTGATCATACCGTGGGGCAGGGCGCTGAGGCAGTATTCGTGCTGAATGCCTCGCCGTATCGCCATGATAAACATGCCCGTCGTGAGCAAATGGTCACTCAAAAAGCACGCCGCCACCAATGCCCGGTTGCTTATACCAATATGGTCGGTGGACAGGATGAGCTGGTGTTTGATGGTGATTCGATGCTGGTGAATCGTGACGGCGAGCGCACACTGGCCGCACCGTTGTTTGAGCCGGGTTTATTTGTTGGTGAGATGCAGATTGATGCAGATAACTTGGGTGATGAACAAGCGGCCATCAGCGCCGCGAAGCAAGTCACCACCGCGCGTGATCAGAATGTTAATGCACATATTTATCAGGCCATCGTCACCGGCCTGCGTGACTATGTGCACAAAAATGGTTTTAAAGGCATCTTGCTGGGTTTATCCGGTGGCATTGATTCCGGATTGACGTTGGCGGTGGCGGTTGATGCGCTGGGTGCTGAGAATGTGGAAGCGGTGATGATGCCGTTTCGTTATACCGCTGATATGAGCGTGGAAGATGCGGCGGAGCAGGCAAAAATGCTCGGTGTGACTTACCGTAATATTCCAATTGAGCCGATGTATGAAAGTTTCAAGTTGGGTTTATCTGGTGCTTTCTCCGGTTTTGAGGATGATGTCACCGAAGAGAATTTACAGGCACGGATTCGTGGCATGCTACTAATGTCAATGTCGAATAAGTTTGGTAAATTGTTATTGTCCACCAGTAATAAAAGTGAAAGCGCGGTGGGTTATGCCACGCTTTACGGTGATATGGCGGGTGCATTTGCGCCATTGAAAGATGTATACAAAACACTGGTCTATACTTTATCTGAATACCGCAATACGCTGAGTCCGGCGATTCCGCAACGGGTGATTGATCGTCCGCCATCGGCTGAGTTAGCGCCGGGGCAACTGGATCAGGATTCCTTGCCGGATTACGATGTGCTTGATGCGATTTTGACGCGGGTGATGGAAGATAATGAGTCGCTGGAATCCATTGTTGCTGCCGGATTTGATGCGACTGTCGTGAAACGTGTGGTGAATTTGTTATTATTAAGTGAATATAAACGCCGACAGGCCGCTCCGGGTGTACGAATTACCCGCAGAGCCTTCGGTAAAGACTGGCGCTATCCGATTACTTCGGCCTGGCGTCACCAATTACCATTGTAGAAGTCAAAGACTTTTATGTTTGGGGGTGAATTTTTTCATACCCGTTAATTTTTAACCGAGGAATTAGTCATGAAATTGATTCAGGCAGTCATTAAGCCGTTTAAGCTGGACGATGTACGCGAAGCACTGACCGAAATTGGTGTGTCAGGAATGACCGCTATTGAAGTGAAAGGCTTTGGTCGTCAGAAAGGTCATACTGAATTGTACCGTGGTGCTGAGTACGTCGTGGATTTTCTGCCAAAGATTAAGCTGGAAATCGTGATTAATGATGACCAGGTGGATGCGGTGATTGAATCGATTACTAAGGCGGCTCATACCGGAAAAATCGGTGATGGTAAGATTTTTGTGCTGCCGGTTGAGCAGGCGATTCGTATTCGTACCGGTGAGTTGGGTAACGACGCGGTTTAAAGTGTTTGCTTGTCCGTCATTCTTGGCGTTGTAGTTTATGCAGCGCCATTTAAGCCTTGTTGCCGGTTCCCATGCTGATGTCCTTCAGCGTGCTATTAATCATTTCCAGCATTCCCGGCGTGTTCTGTGGGTCACACAAGAAAACATCCCGTTGACTGATGATGCCTCATCGGTTTGCCTGCCTACGCATAAAGCTCGCAGCGTTCTGGGGCGCGAATTTTTTATTGTTGTGTTCGATGCCTGGAGCGGGCTGGACGTTAATGCGCTGGCAGCGGTAAGCGGCACTATTTGTGCCGGTGGCTCCTTGGTTTTATTGACACCTCCGTTGACTGAATGGCCGCAGTATGCTGATCCGGATTATAAACGTTTTCTGCCGCATCCCTGGCAGCCTGATCAGTTGGATGGATATTTTTTGCAGCGGTTTATCCGGTTGCTAAACGGTTATCCGTTACTGGATTTGGGTGATGTTCCGTTGGTGCCTGATCAGGTTGTTAGTGCGCACACCAGTGATGAGCAGCTATCGGCTTTGCAAGCTATTCTTGAGGCGCGGGAAGCTGTAGTGATGATGGCTGCGCGGGGGCGTGGGAAGTCTGCGGTGTTGGGGATGGTGGTGGAGTGTTTGAAGGGGAGAAAAGGGGATTTAAAGGTTCTGCTGACCGCACCCTCACGAGCTGCTGCCGAAACCGTTTTCAAACACACCGGGTTTCCCCCTGAATTCATCGCACCGGATGACTTACTACAAACCCTGCCCGAAGCTGATGTATTGCTGGTTGATGAGGCGGCAATGATTCCAGTGCCGATGTTATTGACGATGCAGCAGCATTATCCGCGTTGTGTATTTTCAACGACTTCACAGGGTTATGAGGGTAGTGGGCGTGGATTTGTGCTGCGCTTTCAGGCTGAGCTGGATTCGCGTGTACCTGACTGGAAAAGTGTGCGGTTGAACTCACCTATTCGCTGGGCGGAAGGCGACCAGTTGGAAGCCTTATTGAATGATTTGTTACTGCTGGATGTGGAGTTGGTGGGGAGTGGTGGTTTTGATTTTTCCGAAGGTGTTTCATACCGGATGATTTCGCAGCAGGCGTTGCCGGATAATGAGGTGTTGTTGCGGCAGTTATTCAGTTTATTAGTGAATGCACATTATCAAACCCGGCCTTCTGATTTAAGACAGATGGTGGATGCACCGCAACTGACTATTCATGTGCTGGAACAAAATCAGCAGCCGGTAGCTGTGGCTTTGCTGACGGGTGAGGGTGGGCTGGATACAGAGTTGGTAGCTGATATACATGCCGGTAAGCGGCGGCCTCATGGACACTTGCTGGCGCAGTCACTGACCTTTCATGCAGGGATTGAAGGTGCGGCTTGTTTACAGGGTGAGCGGGTGATGCGCATTGCGGTGCATCCGGAGTTGCAGGGTAATGGATTGGGTGCGCGTTTATTGGATCATGTGATCGGGTATGCCCGCCAGCAGCAGGCGGATTATGTTGGTGTAAGTTATGCGATGTCGTCTGAGTTGCTATCATTTTGGCAGCGGGCGGGGTTTGTGTCGGTTAGATTAGGATTTCGTAAGGATAAGGCCAGTGGGGCACGGTCGTTGATGCAGGTGTGCGGGTTGAGTAAGGCGGGCATTGCATTAGCTCAAAAAGCCGGAGACAAGTTCCGGCAAG
>CACVAV010000191.1 GCA_902727945.1 uncultured Thiotrichaceae bacterium
CGCTTATACAAACTAAAAAAACTAAAAGAAGTATTAGGTGGCCCCTTCTTAATTGAGGGCAAAGACTTACGCCCGCTATACCGGGAGCTGGACGACAGCTTAATTACTTTGATTTTTGATGTGCCATACGTCGAAAAACAATCTGGAGGCGTGACAGTTCCGTTTTTGGAAGGTAGTATAAATGTTCCTGCCGGAATATACCGAATTGCAAAAAACACAAAGGCAGTGGTTGTGCCATTCTACATGCACGACCTTGGGGCAGGGAAAGTTATGGCAGAATTTTCTGAGGTAATTGACCCGAATAAATATAATGACGAGGATTTTATGAGTCTGCTGGTCAGTGAACTGGAAATGCATATAAAAGCAAAACCCGGGCACTGGTGGCTATGGGAGGCTCTCCCTCTGTTGCGGAGTAATAAAAATGAATCAAACGGAAGCCGCTGATCCTACTGATCCGGTAGACCACAATCATTCTCACACTCAAATCGTCAGTCGCATCCCACAGTACGCTCAGGTACTGGAGTTAGGCTGTGCTACCGGCGAAATGTCGCGAATGATGAAGCGGAATTGTCAGGCGCAAGTGTTTGGTGTGGAGAAAGACCCGCAATCAGCATGGCAGGCACAACGCCATTGTGATTATGTCTTTACTGAAGATCTGGACGATGCGGAAAGCCTGAGCGCGCTACAGTTTGAGAAATTTGATGTCATTACACTGGTCGATGTCATCGAGCATCTTCAGCGGCCTGAGGCTTTATTAGAGCGTCTTAAGCCGTTGATGATGGCCGAAAGCACCATTTTGTTGTCGGTGCCCAATGTGGCGCATGCTTCCGTTCGTTTGGAGCTACTGACGGGGGACTTTAGTTATGAAGACGCCGGGATTCTGGACAGTACACACCTCAAGTTTTTTACCTTGAAATCCTTGAAAAGTATGCTGGCCCGTTGTGGTTTTGTTATCAATGAAATCGACTATACCTGGCATGATATACCGGATTCTGTTATCTCCCGCTACTTACGTCAGGTGGGTATAGAAGCGACGCCCCATATTCTGGATTACTTCCATCAGCCAGAAGCGATAGCCTACCAGTTTATCGTTTCTGTCAGCTTGCCGAAAATATCGCCGGAGAAGAATCGTGATGATTCTGAGGGTGAGGATAAAATGATGCCATCGATGGATCATAATCTAAAGCCGATGGCAGCATCATGGCAAACCTGGGGGCAGGTGTTTGGTAACTTGCAGCAAAAGGAACAAATCATTCATGGCCTTGAATTACAGATGGAGAGTTGTCGGGAAGAGATGGCGCGTCTGAATGAGGATGTAAAGCTGAAGTCTGAGGAGCTTGATCGTGTTTACGCCACGCGTAGCTGGCAGATGTTACGCCGGGTGGCCGGGATATGGCGTGGCGGCAAGAATGGAGTTCAGGGCGGATTAACTCACCACTGATAAACTATAAGACAGTTGCACATTAATAAATATAATAATGAGGTGAGTTGTCTACATGGGGTCTTTGCAGCCTAAAATCAGTGTTATTGTTCCGGCTTATAACCATGCAGCGTGGATAGGGCAGGCACTGGAGTCCGTGTTCAGGCAGTCGATGAGTGAATGGGAGCTGATCATTATCGATGATGCTTCCAGTGATGAGACATGGGAACAAATCCTCCTACTGACCGACGGTCGTAAAAACAGTAATATCACCACTATCCGGCATACGGGTAATCAGGGTGCCCCGGCGACGATTAATGAAGGTTTGTCGCTGGCCAGGGGTGAATACGTCGCTATTCTGAATTCTGATGATGCCTGGCCCACCGACCGGTTGGCTTATTTGTATCAATACGTACAACAAAGTTCACTGGACTTTATCGGCACGGGGTTAGTGTTGTGGGACAAAAGCTCCCGTCTTAAAAATGCATCTGAGCCGGACTGGTTGCGTTGGTACCAGGGTTTGTTCCAAGACTGGAAACAGCATAATGATTTCCTGCGCACCCTGTTGCGTGGCAATTTCCTGATTACGACCTCTAATTTCTTTTTCCGGCGCAGTGTTTATGAGCGTATGGGGGGGTTTGCCAACTTACGTTACGTGCATGATTACGAGTTTGTATTGCGGCTTTATAATGCTGGTTTGAAAATGGAGTGTTTGTGGGATAAAGCGCTGCTTTATTATCGCTTACATGACAGCAATACGATCCGCGAAAAGCCGTTAGCGGCGATTCAGGAAAACATGGGATTGTTATTGCGTGTGTTTCCCGGATTGAGTAAACACCTGAATGCCTCACGTCTGAGCGGTCTGCAAATTCAGTTGCAGGATTTATACCGTTATACCCATGAAGAGTGGAAAACGACGTTACACCATCGGCTAACTGAAAAAGAACACGAGCTATTTCCACTGATTGCAGACCGTGATAAGTGGGTGGCTGAACGTGATGCGCTGATTCATGAGCAGGCAGAAACCATTATTGTGCGTGAAAACTGGGTAGCTGACCGTGATGGCTGGATCAAAGACCGGGATGAACTCATTACGCATTTACGGTCTGAGGTGAATCAGCAGCTGGAAGCTATTGCTGAACGGGAAAGTTGGCTGACAGACCGTGATAAAATGATCAGTAGACGTGATCAATGGGTAGCTGATCGTGATGTGTGGGTGGCCGAGCGTGATGAATGGATTCATAAGCAACAATTAAAGCTTGAGGATATTGTGGCTGATCGGGATCGTTTGCTGAATAGCTGGTCTTATCGGGTCGGTACCTTATTGATTAATCCATTCCGTTTGTTGCGTAATCGCGTGCGAGTGGACGAAATGGGAGAAGGTCATGCCTGATAAAACCATCATACGTGACTGGAAGCGCTTGCAGCAATTGCTTGAGCCTGCTATTCGCAAACAATCTGTTACCACTGTTTCATTGGATGTTTTTGATACTTTGCTGGCGCGCATTGAAACACCGGAACAGGTACAGCGCGCGGTATGCCGTTTGTTGGCTGACGAGTTAGGCGCAGATTTTACGGCTGATCAGGTTTGGCTCGTGCGGCAACAGGCTGAACGCACATTGCGTGAGCAGGCATCAGCGGATGGCCTGGATTTCGAGTGCTGCTTTAGTGATTTGGTGCCGGTGTGGCTGAAGACGCTGAATATTTTGTCTGGTTCGAGTGAACACTATCAAGCTGAAGGTGTTGATGGCCAGTTAGTTAAGTTTGTTATTGCCACCGAAATGGCGCTGGAAAAGCAGGCTTTGTATGTCAAACATGATGTTCGTGAGTTTTTGGTGTGGTTGCAGCAGCAATCTATAAAAGTGATGGTTATTTCTGATATGTATCTGGATGGTCACTTGTTAGATGAGTTGCTGGCGGATAAAAGCCTGGATCAGTATTTTGATCATACCTTCGTTTCAGCAGATACTGGTCTGTGTAAATATTCCGGGCGCTTATTTAAGCGTATTGCGGCACAGCTGGAGCTGAGCCTTGATGAACGCTGGGTGCATATTGGCGATAACCCGGTGTCAGACCGGCGTGCGGCTTGTGAAGTCGGGATTCAGGGCATCTGGTTGTATGAGAAGACTGAATTGCGTCGGCGTGAACAGCAGCAGCTAAGCGTGGAGATGGCGCAACGGGGCAGTGTCTGGAAAGGCCAGCATTTCTTTTCTGTGCTTCAGCAGCGTATGCAGGCCACAGAAACTACGCATGACAATAATAACTTCTACTTCCGTTACGGGCGGGATGTGCTGGGCGGGGCGTTTAGCGCTTTTACATTAGGCCTGCATGAGCGCCTGCAAAAAAAACCGGTGGAAAAATTATTCTTTGTGGCCCGTGATGGTTTTCTGTTTCAACAGCTTTATCACCAGTTGGACGATACCGTCTCCGATGAATATATTTATTTATCACGTAAGGTGATTACCGCTGCATCAACTGCAAACGGGTTGACTCAGGAGCAGGCACAGGTCGCTTTTTACAATCCTAAGCAGCAGGGTTTACGTTCGGTGTGTAAGGTCTATGGCTTACCGGAAGCTGAGTTGTCTGTGTTAGCTGTTCAGCATGGTTTTACGGATTTCGCTGAACCGATTCAGGACTGGCATGATCCGCGTTTACTTAATTTTCTGGCGGATGAAAAAGTACAATCACACATAAAACCGGTTGGTTGTAAACACCGTGAGTTGCTGGAAACTTATCTGGAGCAGGTGGGTTTTCTGGGCGCTGATAATGTCGCAATGGTGGATATTGGCTGGAACGGTACGGTGCAGAAGTTCCTGAAACAGGCGTTTGGTGAGCGTGCTGATTTTCCGCGTGTGCAGGGTTATTACTTTGCGTTTGTACCGAAAATGTACAACGATTTCGGGTCACAGAATTTTTGTGAAGGCATTATTCATGACTCGCGCCGGGATAATGCCTGTGAACGTATTCCGGCAGAATTTGAAGAAATTTTTGAGCAAGGGGCGCGTGCTCAGGGAGCGACCACCATCGCCTATCAGCAGTTAGATGAGAAGGTAGTACCGGTATTTAAGTCTGAGCAGGCGGTAGATCGTCAGGCTGAGGTGGCCTGCAATCCGATGGTGGCTGCGATGCAGGATGGCATTATGGCGCATTGGCAGCATTTTTTGGTAGTGCAGCGTCTGACAGGGTATTCCAGCCAGGATTTATTGCCTTATGTTTATGGTCAGCTAGAGCGGGCAATCGTTTATCCCACTAAGGAAGAGACGCAGATGCTGACGCAGTTGGTACACACCGAAGACTTTGGCGATGATCATGTATTGGATTTAGGCAGGCAGGCTTTTGGCTGGAAGGATGTCTTGCAGCCAGTGAAGTTATGGCAGCGTTTGCGACTTTCTGCGTGGCGTTATGCGCTGTTTGCGGGTATTCCGACCGGGATTGCTAACTTTATGCTGCGGATGGTTTATTTGCATGCAGTAAAAAAATGAAATAATCAACGGGCAGCTAACGATGAAAAAAAATACGGCTCCGAATTTGCTGGTGAGTCCCACTAAATTATTCTTTTGTGCGCAGGCATTCTGGTTTTCATCAGGGCGTGGTCAGTGTTTTAGTCCGGGTATTAAATCCTTGTGTACATGGCACTGGCTGCGTTTGCGACATGCTGTGCTGGATCGTTCTGCTGCTAAGTGGTGGCGGGTCTGGTCTGAAAAAGTCTGATCATGGCTGAAGTACAGGTTTTATTATCTACATGGAATGGTGAGGCGTGGCTGGCGGAATTATTAGCATCACTGGCGCAGCAGACATTTGTCGATTGGGAGTTACTGGTCAGGGATGATGGTTCCAATGATAAAACCGTTAAGTTACTGCTGGAGTGGCAGCAGCTACATCCGGATAAACTGGTACGCCTTGATGTGGACGGTCAGCACCTTGGTAGCACGGCGAGTTTTAGCCATTTGGTAACTATGAGTAATGCGCCTTATCTGATGTTTTGTGATCAGGATGATGTGTGGTTTCCTGAGAAAATTGCAGTTGAATATGGTGCTGTGAAGAAACTGAGTGACACTCACAATGAGCAATTGCCACTGTTGGTGCACACCGATCTGGTATTGGTGGATGAGCACAAAGTGCTGCTGAGCAATTCATTCTGGAAGTGGCGCGGATTGAATGTGCATCAGCAAAAACAGGATTACCTACTGACCAATACAGTGACCGGGTGTGCGGCGTTGTTTAATCGTGCTGCTGCTAATAAGGCCTTTCCGGTGCCTGAGGGCGTGCAATATCACGATCGTTGGCTGGGTCTGGTATGTGCCTGGTTCGGGGAAGTGTACCCATTGCATCAGGCTGCACTGTTTTACCGGCAACATGGGCAAAATGCAGTGGGTGCCGGTTTGGCAAATCACCAGCATGTGAGTACAGGTTCGATTCCTGAACGGGTGAAAAACTGGAGCATTCAGGCTGAAATATTTCTGAAGCAGTTCGGTGACGAGCTGAAAATAAAAGATTATCGTCTTGTTGAAGCATTAGCTGATCTGAGGCATTTAAGGGGTTGGGAGCGACGCAAACATATAGTCCGGCATCAATTATTCAAGCGCGGTGTTGTGGCAAATCTGGCGCTCCTGTGGTTCGCCTGATGTGAAATCGGAAGAATAAAAATGACAATAATAAATAATCGTCCTGATGTAGCTGTGGTGGTGTTGACACGTAACGCAGGGGAACTCTGGTCG
>CACVAV010000192.1 GCA_902727945.1 uncultured Thiotrichaceae bacterium
TCCTTCTTAGGCATTTTACGTACCCAGATCGGAGCCAAGGTACAATTCTCCAGAACCGTCAGGTGCGGAAACAGGTTAAAGTGTTGAAACACCATACCTACTTCACGACGGATCGAATCAATGTTTTTCAGGTCATCGGTTAACTCAACCCCATCCACCGAGATCAAACCCTGCTGATGTTCTTCCAGCCGGTTAAGACAGCGAATCAACGTTGATTTACCGGAACCCGAAGGCCCGCAAACAACGATCCGCTCACCCTCGTAAACATCAAGATTAATATCCCGCAGCACATGGAAACTACCGTACCACTTCTCCATATTCTTGATCTGGATCATTAACTTATCACTGACATTCATTTCAGCATTATTCATTTCTAAACTCTCCCTAATACTCAGCGCTTGTGGCCAGTGTGAAGTTTATCTTCAAGAAAAACAGAGTAACGCGACATTCCAAAACAGAATATCCAGAAAATCGCCGCACAAACCAGATAACCCGTTAATGAGGTCACCGGCGTCGCCCAACTGGCGTCCGCAAAGGTTGATTGAATAATACCGAGCAAATCAAACAACCCGATAATCAATACCAACGTTGTGTCCTTAAACAGGCCAATAAATGTATTCACGATACCCGGAATAACAATTTTCAGCGCCTGAGGCAGGATAATCATCTTATTGGTTTGATTCGCATTCAGGCCCAGCGCCTGCGCACCTTCATATTGGCCTTTCGATATCGCCTGTAAACCGCCACGTACCACTTCCGCCATATAAGCCGAGGAGAATAACGCCACACCAATCAGTGCGCGTAATAACTTATCAAACTCAGTACCTTCCGGCAGGAATAACGGCAACATAACCGAAGACATAAACAGCACCGTAATCAACGGCACACCACGCCAGAACTCGATATAAGTAATCGAAAAAATCCGGAACAAAGGCAGCTTAGAGCGTCGGCCTAATGCCAACACAATCCCGATAGGCAGGGAAGCAACAATGCCGGTCAGCGCTACCACCAGGGTCAGCATCAAGCCACCCCACCGGTCAGTATCCACATTCTCCAGGCCATAATCCAGCGACATGAATAACATGA
>CACVAV010000193.1 GCA_902727945.1 uncultured Thiotrichaceae bacterium
TTCAGACTGATTGGATTTTGCAATGGGAACCTGATTTGCCTGATCATCATTCTCAGGCAGCGCAGACTCAGGCAGCAATACCCTGACTTCCCGATGAGCAAAATATATTCCAGCCTCAGATAATGCATCCCTCACCCGACGATAAGCTTCACGACGAATCACCCATTGTTCACCCGGCTTGGTAGTAAATTTCATACGAACAATTAAAGCTGATTCCTCCATACGCATCACACCCTGAGATTTCAAAGGCAGCAGAAAACTTGGCCCCAGCTCTTCGTCCTGCAGCATGGATTGCCCTACTTTTTTAATGATCTTCCTTACCTTTTCAATGTCCGTATCATAAGGCAGTCGCAACTCCAGCTTCATCGTAATCCAATCCCGGCTGAGGTTTTTAACAGTCTTGATCTCACCATAAGGAACGGTCTGCACAGCGCCTAAATGGTGACGCAACTGCATGGATCGGAGGGATATTTTTTCTACCGTCCCGCGCAGGTTTTCCAGCTCAAGGTATTCGCCTTTGCGGAAAGCATCGTCAATAAGGAAAAATATGCCACTAAGAATATCCTGCACCAGTTTTTGTGCACCAAAACCAATAGCAATACCCACGACACCAGCGCCCGCTAATAAAGGCGTGATAGCTACTCCCAGCGCGTGCAATATCGAAATCACTAAAAATATACCCAGAACCACCGTTAGTGTGGTGCGAATCAGCGGGAGCAATGTTTCTGCACGGCTAGCACCCACACCACCACCGTCACCTTCTAAGCTGGCCAGCGCACCCTCCTCCTCAGGTAATTTACGTTCAATCAGCGCATGCATTAACTCCCAAAAGACATACACAGTCGTGCCAATAATCAGCAGATCAAGGATCTTTCCACCCATCCCTCCCCCATCAAGCGGCATCATGATATCAGCAGCATTAACCCCCCAGGAATGCGCCAGCGTGAAAAGGACTATGGTTAACAGGATAATACGAAAGCCCGTTTGTACTGTATGGATAAAGCGACGGGAGCGCCGCTCGAAAGAAGGACTTTGTAGCCAGGGTATCTTGACTACATTAATGAGCAGAGAATTGAAAACCCGGTCGGCCACGGGGAAAAGCAAAGTAATCACCCAGGCAATTCCCACACTCGCTGCCAGTTCGGGGCGATCCTGTAAATTCCGGTATTGCCATAACCCCCAAATCACTAACAGCCAGACAGTGATAAAATAAGGCCATAACTGAACAAAGAAACGTGACATAGAACTGTTTTGATAAGCAATACTCTCTTCATCAACAAACATGCCAGTGATACGTTTTCGCATACTCCAAATAGCAGCAAGAATGATAGCATTAGAGCCAATAGACATCGGCACCAACAAAGTATCAATCAGTAGTTTATCCATGCCTGCGCCACGCAGATATTCAAGCACAAATATCTCTAGCTCATAATAACCAAAAAACAGGATGCTCCAATAGTAGATTCTTTTAGCCGTCACATCCCGTAATTTTAATAACCTCAATGGTGCGGAAAATGGCGAAAGCACGCTGCGCGACACCAGCATACTGAACCTGAAGAAAACAAAAGCCCGGAGCGCCTCAAGAAACAACAACTCAAAATAAGGGTTTTGTTTAATGGAAAACAATCCACAAACATAAATGGTGGCAGCCATAATCACCAGCCCCAACATTTGAATAGTCAGCCGGGTAAGCACAAACTTTATTTTCAGCGCATATGTTTTTTGCTGTGAATCAGCATACTGATATAAGCGCTTGAGCAAAGGCCTGGTTGCCAGGTACTCCAGAACCAGCCCGAGCGCAAGATGCATCAACATCGTAATGACAAACTGCCATCCGGCAAAACCGTCCTCCGGCGAGGTACTTCGGAGAAACGCTGACTTCACCTCATCCCACAGGGTCGGCAGCTTTTGTTTCATCTCACGAAGCCTGGTCACCACTATATTCGCTTCGGTTGGCTCCCATTGACTCAGCGTTTTCTCATCATAACTGAGACTGCCAGTGGCGACCGGTTCTGTTACAGGCGCTTGTTTAACCAGCATATCCAGCAAAATTTCCCGCACCTGTTCATCACTGACAGAAACGTTTCCTGCCTGTCCCGCACCAGAAGTTTCGTCTGCTGCATGTAATGGAGAAAAAGAAAGGAAACAGAGCAGGAAACCAAGCACAGCTGGCAAAAACCACTGTTTGTGCTGAGTCATTTGATTGATAAACAGGAAATTCAACATAGGATTTATTTGCCCGGGCAGCCACATATTAGTTGTAGACAGATAATAGCACCAGCTAACTTATCAGTGGCTCAGAATATGACCGACAGCGGAATAACAGTCAGTCAAGCCAGTGTGTAGACAGAGATTATCCGACCTTGACCACAAAAGGATCAAGCACCACAATTTCATTCGTTTGCGGGCGATACATCAGATTATCACCGTGTAAATCCCAACTCAGATAGTCTTCATGTTCACGGAAGTAACGGCACAGAGAACGAATATCTTCGGCTAACTCAGGTGCATATTGTCTGGCTATTTGTGCTATCAGGTTATGCCGTACCGATTCGTCCTGCCAGTCAAAACCATAAATATGCTCAGTAAAAAACTCAACCTCTTGTTCAGGCAGATGTTCAAGCCGCTCCATAATGTAAATCATCCGGTAATCAGGCTCTTCATCTGAGAACAACTTCACTATTGAAAAAGGCAATATCTCGTCCTCTTCCGACAGTACACCGATACGGCGCGTATAAGGAACCCGGGTTAAAGGATAATTCCGCATCGCATCACAAAAATACTCCAGACCCAACGAGCGTTTTTCCAGAAGTACAAAGGTCGTGCCTTTCGGGGCATCAGGTAGCAGCATATCCTTACACCGTTCGCACTTCAGACTCAATTCCCCGTTTCCCGTTGAACAATCAACAGAGTACACATTAGTCATAAATGTATTTTCGCACTGCGGGCAGTCCATCTGCGGAAATTGACCGTCGATGAAGAGATGCAACAAAGCCTCATTGGCATTCATGGGTCGATACCATTATTTGATAATAATTGACAAGCCTCCGGACATATTCCCGGAAAGAAGTCATCTATCCAGAGGTTGACACAAATACCCTGCGCTAACATATATTTTTGTTTAGGATTACCGCCGCTGGTATAAATGTCTATAGGCACATCGTAAAGCAGCGCCTTCATTTCTTCAATATCACTTTCAGTCCTGTCACGCAGCGTGCAAACGACAGGGTTCCAGCCGTCACTGCGATAGGCATCAATGAGATTCAGGTAAAAATCCACGTCTGCCGTAATGGTGTTATCAAAATCAATGGCAACCGTGCGTGAAGATTTATCATCAGCCAACACATAGGCATCGACCAAAAACTCATCGTAGTACTCAGTGAGGCTATGTCGCTCACTTAATTGAATGGCACTGTGCAGAACATCAAAAGCCTGATTCGGCGATTTGCCATGATAATAGAATACCAACCCGGTCATGATAAGGCCTCCTCGCAATAACTGACGGGAATACGGGGAGTACCAGAATAAGGGTAAAGCCGGTGTTTTGCAAAACTACCCAAAACTACCTATGGGTAGCCGGGTCGCTCAAAAAACGCCCGGCAACGGTGCCAACAACATCAGGCAAACCTGCAACAACAGAATAGCCACCAGCGGCGATAAGTCTATTGCACCGACCAAAGGCACAATATTACGGATCGGCCGCAGGATAGGGCTGGTCAGGCTATACAGCAGCGAGGCCACAGGATTTCCGTGCGTATTACCCATCCAGCTCATCACCGCCTGAACAATCATCGCCACGATGTAAATCCAGATCAGGCTGCGCACCAGATCGACCAACGCCGCCGGAAGCAGATAAGCAAAATCAAATGCCTGCCCCGTCACAGCCGTAATTAACAGGATGCCCACTAATTTCAGCACAAACGCCAATACCAATGAGGCCGTATCCACTGTTCCAATCGCAGGAATAAAGCGTCGCAACGGCACCAGCACAGGATTAGTTACTTTAACCAATGCCTGCGAGTAAGGATTATGGAAATCAGCCCGCGCATAAGCCAGCAGAAAACGTACCAACACCGCGCCTATGTACAGGGAAAATAAGGCTGAAATCAAAAAAACCGCAATATTCTGTAAAACCATGAGCTTAATACCGTATGTGTGGAAATCAGGGGAAGGATAGCAACCGTTAACTCAGCTTTGCTAATTCACGTGACCGGTTTGCCGCCGCCTGCAAAGCTTCGTCAAACAACTCAATCAAGCCACCCTCGTTTAATTTGGCCAAAGCCGCTTCCGTCGTGCCACCTTTGGAAGTCACCTTGCGCCGCAACTCTGCGGGCATATCATCACTTTCCAACGCCAGCTTGGCCGCGCCCAAAGCCGTTTGAACCACCAACAAGTTAGCTTCCTCAGGTTTCAGGCCTAATGATTCGGCAGCTTTTTGCATAGCTTCCATCACCAGAAAGAAATAAGCCGGGCCACTGCCTGATACCGCTGTCACCGCATCTAACTTATCTTCCTCATCAAACCACAAAGCAATGCCCACCGCCCGCAAAATACTCTCAGCCTGGCTGCGTTGCTCAGCAGACACCTGTGCATTCGCATACAATCCGGTTGCACCAGCCTGAACTAAAGCGGGCGTATTCGGCATACAACGCACCACCGGTAACCCCCCCCCCAACCAATCATTCAGAGACGACTCACGAACACCCGCTGCTATTGACACAAATACCGGACGCTGTAACTGCGCCTTTTCACGCAATGGCGTGGTCACAGTTGCCATTAGCTGCGGCTTAACTGCCAGCACCACGATATCAGCATCATCAATCATGACCAGATTATCCGTGCCCACCTCAACCTCAGGCCAGTGGCGGCGGATAACATCCAATTGCGCCTGATCCGGATCAGCCACACGAATATTCAACGTCGTATTATCGTTCATCAATCCGGCAATAAGACTCCGCGCCATATTACCCGCACCAATAAATGTAACCGTAATGTCTTTTTTTGGTAAGTGAGCCTGCGTCATAAGCGTCTGACCATCCTTTCTATGGGTATAAACTAGCTAGCTATTCTACAGTAAATCTGCACAAATAAGTTACTGTGCATTACTGGGAATTAATTCCTGTTTTTCCGGCCACAAGGTCAGAAGAATACCTGCCATCATCAAACCGCAACCCAGCATTTCACGCCCGCCGAAGGACTCACCGAGGAACAAGATACCCGTTAATAAAGCAAATACCGCCTCAAAAGCCAGGATCAGGGCGGCCACTTCCGACTCAACGCCGCGCTGCCCGATAATTTGCAAGGTAAAAGCCACACCGCTAGCCATGACACCCGAGTATAAAAGAGGTAGCCACTCCGCGCTGAAATCACGCCATTGCACCACCTGCTGCTCAAGAACAAGCATCAGTACATAAGACGCTACAGCACACACCGCAAACTGTATCGCAGACAAACCGACTAAATCTTTCACTCTTCGTGCCAACCAACCCAGGGTTACAACATGCAAAGCCCAGAACACCGCTCCCACCAACTGCAGTCCATCACCTTTGTTCATGGTGAAACTGCTATCTCCAGGCACAACTGACAATTGATAAAGCCCCGCCACCGCTAACGCTAAGCCTGCCCACACTAACCAGCGCGTTTTTTGTTTAAAAAATAACAACCCCAGAACCGGCACCATCACAATATACATGCCTGTTATAAAACCGGCATTTCCTGCTGTGGTGTACTGCAAACCCACCTGCTGCAATGTCAAACCAGCCGTCAACAACAAACCAGCTACCAAACCACCCAGCCAAAAATAACGCTGATCAGATTTCAGCACTTCAGATGAATACCTCCGGTGCATATAGATCCACACCGGAATTAAAGACAAGGTCGCCAGCACAAAACGGGCTGTATTAAAACTGTATGGCCCAAGGCTGTCCATGCCCGACTTTTGTGCCACAAAACCACCGCCCCAGATAACGGCAACGCATAACAGAATCAGATGCGAAGGAGATAAACGCAGCATAACAAACACCAAAGAAAAGAGTCATGGAAGAAAGCAGCGTATTAAATGCCTTAAGCTAATGACAATCAAGCACCACAAAGG
>CACVAV010000194.1 GCA_902727945.1 uncultured Thiotrichaceae bacterium
ACTAACGCAGAATTTTCCCCGGCGCGGTACAAAGTTAGCTTAATCGCCAGCACGTCATCGTCTTTTGCTGCCTGATCAAGCAATTTCAGCATGGTATTAAATGACTGATACGGGTAATGCGATAAAATATCCCGGTGACGAATCGCTTTAAAAATATTACCGCCCACTTTTTTAATAGCATGCGTGCTGCCCGGCATGAACGGTGCAAAACGTAGTTTTGGTTTATCGATCAGGTCAATCACCTTCATCAAACGATTCAGATTAACCGGCCCGTCCACCTGATAAACATCCTGGTCATCCAATTCAAAATGCTTTTGTAAATAACGGAAGCTGGTCTCTGAACAATGATCAGCCACCTCCAAACGCACTGCGGCACCAAAATTGCGATGTGGCAATTCACCTTTCATGGCTTTCAGTAAGTCATCAATTTCTTCTTCGTCAACGTACATATTACTGTTACGTGTGACCCTGAATTGATAACAGCCATCGACCGTCATGCCCGGAAATAAGCGATCGATAAAAGCGTGGAGAATGGAGGACAGAAAAACAAACGTATTTTCACTGGGTGCAATATCAGCCGGTAGGCGAATAATACGTGGTAAGGTGCGCGGAGCCTGAACAATAGCTGCGCGGATTTTGCGTCCGAAGGCATCCGTACCATCCAGCTCAGTAATAAAATTCAGACTTTTATTAATCACATTCGGAAACGGGTGCGCCGGATCAAGCCCGAAAGGACTCAACAGCGGCATCAACTCATTATCAAAATAATCGGATAACCATTGACGCTGCACATCATCCCAGTGTGTACGGCGGGCAAAATGAATGCCTTCTTTTTTAAGCGCCGGAATCATCACTTTGTTTAACAAGGAGTACTGTTGCTCAACCAGATTTTTTGATAGTTCAGCGATACGTTTCAGCGCCTCACCCGGCATCAGGCCATCAGCACCACAGGCGTAAATATCCAGCAATTGCTGTTGTTTAAGGCTACCCACCCGCACTTCAAAAAACTCATCCAGATTAGAACTGGAGATACATAAAAACCGCAGCCGCTCCAACAACGGCATACGTTTATCCTGTGCAAGTTCCAGCACACGGCTATTGAAAGCCAGCAAACCCAGCTCGCGGTTTATGTAGTAATCCGGATTTTCAAAATCAGTCATTCAGTACACCCTGCTCAGTCAGAACTTCTTCAATTTGCGTCATCGAATCTTCCCGGTTTGAGCACCCGGTTTCCTCACGCACTCTTATCCAGTTCACGTAATTCCCGGCGCAATATTTTCCCAACATTACTCTTCGGCAACTCATCCACAAAAACATAGTGCTTAGGCCGCTTGTAACCGGTCAGTTCCTCATGGCACCAGACTATCAAATCATCTTCCGTCAGGCTGGCATCTTTTTTAACGATATAAGCCTTCACTAACTCACCGGAGCACTCGTCTGACACGCCGATGACACCGGCTTCCAGCACTTTCTCGTGAGCCGCCAACACATCTTCCACTTCGTTCGGGTAAACATTAAAACCAGACACCAGCACCATATCCTTAATACGGTCAACCAGCTTGATATAACCTGATTCATTAATAATCGCCACATCGCCGGTACGCAGCCAGCCATCAGCGTCTAACACCTTTGCCGTTTCATCGGGACGGTTCCAGTAGCCCTTCATCACTTGCGGCCCGCGAACACATAACTCGCCCGACTCACCCATACCCAGCTCATTACCATGCTCATCGCGCACGCACACTTCGGTTGAGGGCACGGGAAGACCAATCATACCGTTGTAAGCCTCCAGACTCACCGGATTAATAGTCACTGCCGGTGATGTTTCAGTCAACCCATAGGCTTCCAGCAGCGTCACACCCGTCAAAGCTTTCCACTCATCAGCCACTGACTTCTGCACAGCCATACCACCGCCCAGCGCTATTTTGAGATTAGAAAAATCAACGGTTTCAATGCCGGGCGTGTTCAGCATGGCATTATACAAGGTATTCACACCGGTAATAAACGAGAAGCGCTCCTTCTTAAGCTCTTTGATAAAAGCAGGCAGGTCACGCGGATTGGTAATCAGAATATTCTTCGCACCGATCTTCACCGAAAACAGCGCATTCGCCGTCAGCGCAAAGACATGATACAGCGGCAGCGCCGTGATAAAAATCTCCTGGTTCAGACTAAGATCTCTCGTCGTCCAGGCCTCGGCCTGCAACAGGTTAGCCAGCATATTACTATGCGATAATGCTGCACCCTTTGATACACCGGTAGTGCCACCCGTGTATTGCAGGAATGCCGTATCATCATGACTTAACTCAACATCTTTAAACCGACTGGTGTGCCCGGCACCTTTGGCTAACACCTGATTATAAGCCACAGCACCGGGCAGCGAAAAGGGCGGTACCATCTTCTTCACATACTGCACCACAAAATTAACCAGCATGCCTTTCAGGCCACCCACCTGATCGGCTATTTTTGTCGTGATCACCAGACCGACTTCGGTATCATCAATAACATCAGCGAGGGTGTGCGCAAAATTTTCCAGAATCACAATCGCCTTAGCACCGGAATCTTTAAGCTGATGACGTAATTCACGATCGGTATACAATGGGTTGGTATTCACCACCACCAACCCGGCACGGAAAGCCGCGAACAAAACAACAGGGTATTGCAGCAAATTCGGCATCATGATCGCAATACGATCACCGGGTTTCAGTCCGGCCTCATGGGTCAGATAAGCCGCAAATTGCAAGGTTAACTGTTCTGTTTCAGCAAAACTGAGGGTCTTGCCGAGATTAGAAAATGCGGGCGAGTCACTGAACTGCGACGCTGATTGTAGAAACAAATCCTGTAAAGAACTGTACGCATTAACATCGATATTTTCCGGAACCCCTTCAGGGTACTGTTCCAGCCAGATCTTATCCATTTTATCCTCCTGCCCAAACTATGGTGATTATTATTTAATTCAGATTACCTTTATTTTATAGCTTATACCACTCAGCAATCAGTCACCCGAATAAAACGCACTTTTCGAGCGGCGTATTTGCCACTCATTTTCTGCAAAATAGTAAATATTTCACAGAAAGCAAGCACCTACAGGGCGATAATGGACGAATAAGCTCATAAACGGAAAACACTATCATGGACACAACCAGTGACGCAGCACAGCAACCTGCCTGCCCGGCTTGCCACAACACTGGCTCTGTCAGCTGGACACCCAAAACCATTACTCTGGCAAAAATTTTATCGTTAGGATTATTTCCGCTGGTCTTCCCGATCAGGCAGGTTCGCCATCAATGCAAACACTGTGACCACGAATGGAATCACTGGTATTAGTAACTACCTTCTGTACCGGCCAGATTGGGCAGACCGTGACCGGTCAGTACGATTTCACCATCCGGATAAACACTGAAGCGGGTAAAACTGGCATAACTCACCTCAAAACGCAGTGTTTTCTGGTACAACAAATCCAGCGCTTTCCCCAACAAAGCCCGGATAACGCCGGAATGAGTCAGTATCAGGACACGCTGACCGGCATAAGTTGACAACAATTCATCCCAGCCATTACCCACCCGCTGCATAAAACAATCCATCGACTCACCACCCGGCGCATGGAAACGGCGCGGCTGGAAATAATATTGTTTTAATAGCTCAGGATCACGACCTATGATTTCTCTCTGACTCAGACCAATCCACTCACCGAAATCCAGTTCGCAAAAACGCTGATCCACCACAAATTCGCAGTCCAGGCGTTGCGCCAATAAACGCGCAAAATCATGACAGCGGCGGATAGGCGGCGCAATGATGACGTCCCACTCAGCACCCTGGGTCGCAATAGTTAGCTGCTTCCAACCTTCCATACCCAACGGCTCTTCAAACGGCGCAGAAAACAAAGAAGGCGTGGCCACCTGTCCGTGACGTAACAGATCGATAGTTAACGGTAATTTTTTGCGAAAAGTCTTAGCAGACTCCTCATTTTTTGACAGCTCTTCATTAAACTGTGCTTCGAGTTTAACTTCAGCAACGATGGTTTTCCGGGTTGGTTTATCTAATTCAATGGGCTTGTCTGGCACGCTGAAATTCCTTATCGGCTAGTGATTCGATCCATATAAATGCTCAAAACGTTGTTGCAGTTTCTCCTGCCATGCCGGATTCAATCCCTGGCACTGCAACGCCATTTTTAAATAATGTTCAGAAGGTTGGCGGTCAGTATAAATGCGTAGGAAGTGATAAACCGACAGGTCATTCGGACGCTCCAGCAATTCGATTTTATGACCCGCCGCTATTTCACCACCCTCAAGCACACGAAAGTACCAGCCGTTAGTATAAGTTTTAGTGACAAATTTCACGAGACGAGGGTCATCGAATTTACTATTAATTTTCCAACAGGGCTGACGCGGCTGGGAGACCTGAACCGTAATACCGCCCATGCGATAAATATCCCCGATGAACACATTATGCTCATGCATTCCCCGTGCTGAAATATTCTCCCCCAAACTACCGATAATTAGTTTGTCTGATAACTCAGGAAAAGCTTTCTGCATCAACAAATAACTGGCCACCGCGTATTGATGCAATGCCTTTTCCGGCCCGCCATGTACCGTTTTATCCGCCTGAATATCACCGACAATACCGTTTTCGTCAACGGTCGCAGCCTCAGGCAGAGGTTGTTTGAAAATGCCGGTTTGTTTTTCTTTTTCACCCAGGCGTTGTGTCGTCTGTGCTGCGTAAACCTGATTAATCACCCAATTTACCATCGACCCTCTGTCCTCCTCACCCGTTAAAACAACCTGCGAGCCAGAAAACCCGCGTATTGGCACATATCATACCTGTTTAACAGCCTTTGAACACTGCCTTACGCTTCTCAACAAAAGCGGACATGCCTTCTTTTTTATCTTCCGTGCCAAAACACAGCCCGAACACCTGTTCTTCCATCACGCAAGCCGTTTCCAGCTCCAGATCCTCGCCCCGATGAATCACCTGTTTGCACATTGCCACCGCATAAGGTGCCTGTTTAGTAATCGTTTGCGCCATTTTCACAGCAGCCGGCATCAGCTCATCTGCCGGATAAATCCGGTTGGCCAAGCCCCAGTCACAAGCTGTTTGCGCATCAATACACACGCCGGTGGTCATCATTTCCATCGACCTGCCCCGCCCTACTAAACGGGTTAAACGCTGGGTGCCGCCGAATCCGGGCGTGACACCCAAGGAGACTTCCGGCTGGCCAAACTGCGCCTTATCTGACGCCAGAATCCAGTCACAACTCATGGCCAATTCGCAGCCACCACCCAGCGCATAGCCATTCACTACAGCAATCACCGGAAATGGTAACGTTTCCAACCGGCGGAAAACCCGCTGACCTTTGCGGCCAAACGACTGGCCTTCTACCATGCCTTTATCGACCATCTGTGAAATATCCGCACCAGCAGCAAAAGCCTTGTCACCCGCCCCCGTTAATAACAGCACACGGGCATCTGTCCGCGTTTCCAGCGCCGCAACCACCGCCTGAATCTCATCCAATAGTGTCGCATTCAGTGCATTTAACTGCTTCGGACGATTAAGGGTTAACTGATAAATTCCGGCTTCAACTGCCTCGAAAATGATGGTTTCATAAGCTGTGTTCATGCGGCTGCATACTCTTCACAATATAAACCACCAAATTAACAGAAAAACCGCTACCCAGAACAGTACCGGCTTAGTAAAAATTTGCATCATTGACGGGTAATCAAATGAATCCGGCAGCTCGTTACCTAACTCGCCGACAGAAACATCAATGGCTTCATCAGGCGCATCAGTGGGTTTATTTTGTTCATAACCCGCAATGATCGGTAATGCCGCATCGTAAGCTTCATCAGCTATGAAGACTCTGGCGAAATCCATAGTCGCTACTTCGCCAACACCGCCTTGCAGATATTGGCCGCCAACGTGGGATTCAATGCCATGTGATTCGAGTAATCCGGCGACGATGTGGGCTTCGGTTATATTTCCGGCTTTGTAGATAGTTTTCATGAAATGTATTATAGCCGCTTTGCAACACTCACTCCCTGAAACATGCTAATTTGGACAGCCAAATACTGCTCACGGAGGCATACTA
>CACVAV010000195.1 GCA_902727945.1 uncultured Thiotrichaceae bacterium
CAGGCACCGGTTGATGACAAGGCTAAAACCGAATAAATCACCACAACAAGCTGATAAGTAGCATGTCATAAATTTTAACGTCTGCATGTGTGCTTATATTCATCTTCTGTTCCGGCCACTCAGGCATTCTTGTCAACAAGGGATGCTTGGGTAGCCGGTTAATGCTAATATAACCGCATTAGAAATACATAAAATCAAGCTGTTGCCATATAATAGATAAATAATTCCAGGCTCTATGCACACACTAGATATGAACGAGGCATACACCTCCAATCACTTACCATTAGCTAAGACACTACCGGTTGCTTTGCTGCTTCATGCCGCGTTGATTCTGGGCGTTTCTTTTGCCCCGGAACTCCTGCCCAAATTCAATATACCGCCGGTATTAGACGTGACGCTGGTGCAAACACACAGCGAAACCGCACCGGATGAAGCTCAGTTTATTGCTCAGGCGAACCAACAAGCCAGCGGTAGTTCAGACCAGACAAACCGCCCGCGCAGTCCACTGGCCTCAATGGAACCCAATGCACAAGACGGTGAGTCACCGCTGAAATCTGTTGAAGCGATGCCGGAAAACAACCCGAAACTACAGCCCCAATTGCTGACGACAAAGGGTGAAACTTTTAAACGCATCGATAAAGCACCGGAACAGCCGGACAAAGACGCGGTGCCGGTTGCGGAAACACCCTCTGACCAGACACAGGAAATTGCCCGCCTGCTGGCTGAAGTCGATGAAGCTGAGGCCTTGTATGCCCGGCGGCCACGCATTCATTTTATTGACTCAGTCAGTGCTAAAAGTTCGGTGGAGGCCGCTTATATCGACTCCTGGGTAAAAAAGATCGAACGCATCGGTAATATCAACTTCCCGGGCGAAGCTATCCGCCGCAATATGAGCGGCAAGTTGATCCTGAACGCCACCCTGAATCACAGTGGTCATGTCATGGATATACAGATTAGTGTATCATCAGGGTTCAACATACTGGATCAGGCCGCGCAGCGCATCGTTAAACTCGCCTCGCCTTATCCGCCACTGCCCCAAGAAATTCGCGAAAAATGGGATCAGCTGAACATCACCCGCACCTGGATTTTCCACAGCGGCACTTTGGACACTGAATAACACATGAAAAAATTTCACCCTCAAGCATGCAAGTCTACGACTTACACGGCAAACTGATATGGAAGCGATTTCAACACTAAGTAATAACCTGCTGATTGCCATGCCTGGTATGCAGGGTGATTATTTTAATCATGCCGTCACGCTGGTTTGTCAACATGATGAACAGGGTGCCTTTGGTGTGGTGATTAATCGCCCGCTGGAATTGACGGTGGGTGAATTACTCGCGCAGCTGGGCATTGAAGTGACAGATCCTGGCATAGCCGGACAAACTGCCCTGAGTGGTGGCCCCGTACAATCTGAACAGGGTTTTGTGCTGCACAACACGGATCGCAGCTGGGACAGTACGCTGCAAATTGACGCAGACACCGCCATCACTTCCTCCAAAGATATTCTGGTTGATTTAGCGGATGGTACCGGCCCGGAACGCTTTATTTTATTACTCGGTTGCGCAGGCTGGAATCCCGGTCAGCTGGAAGAAGAAATCAAATCAAACACCTGGCTGACTTGTCCTGCTGATAATGCCATTCTGTTCGACATGCCTTATCCACACCGCTGGAAAGGCGCTGCTGCGACCCTGGGTATTGATGTTCGTTTGCTGACCACAGAAGCCGGACACGCCTGATAACCCACTCTATAATTTAACACAATACACTTCCTTTATACCCACGTAGACTAATTTTTTATGACTGTGCTTGGTTTTGATTTTGGCCTCAATCGTACCGGTGTTGCTATTGCTAATCTGTTAACAGGTATGGCCACACCCGTCTGTGTGCTGTATTCAAAAAACAGCCAACCCGATTGGCAGGGTATCGATAAATTAATCACCGAATGGCGGCCTGAAAAACTGATTGTCGGCATGCCCGCTATGCTGGATGGTTCGGACAGTTCGATGAAAAAAACCATCACCCGCTTTTGTAATGCTCTGGAAAAGCATACCGGTCTGCCGGTAGACACTGCTAGTGAACAACTTTCCTCCAGAGAAGCCGAACAACGCCTCAAGTCTGCCCGTCAGGCTGGGCGTAAACGCAAAATCCGCAAAGAAGAAATCGATCAGCTCGCCGCAGCAATCATTCTCGAGAACTGGATGCAGGAACAACACCATGGACAACACACCGGATAACAATTATAACCTTGAAGACCTGATCACTAAGCTGATCGATGAACTGAGCGCCTATCTGCAACAGGAAGGTATCAGCAACCCGCTGATGGTCGGCATTCACCGCTCCGGCGTTTGGCTGGCACGCGAGTTACATCAGCGTATGGGTATTGAGGAAGAACTGGGCGAATTAAATGTCAGTTTTTACCGCGATGACTTTAATCGTAGCGGCCTGCCGGTACAGACTGAAGCCTCCAAATTACCGCTCAGCCTGGAAGACCGGCATATTATTTTAGTCGACGATGTTATCCATTCCGGTCGCACCGTGCGTGCTGCAATGAATGAGTTATTTGACTACGGTCGCCCTGCCAGTATTACGCTCACCGTGCTGGTTTCCCGCAAGCAACGCGAGCTGCCGATTGAACCACAGGTGTATGCGCTACAGGAAGAACCCGGCAAAGCATTCAATTACAGCATCTCCGGCCCTGATCCGTTGCAGATGGAGCTGGTAAAGAAATAGCCCGGGAAAGGTTTATCCCACCGGCACAACCTTGTAACATGCATGCAATACCAGCCATGCAAAACAGAATTCATGCACCCTCACTTCAAGCCGGGGCCGCTTCCCCTCAGTATGCAACTTACCCCTGAAGGTAAGTTGAAGCACTTTCTAAGCACAGAAGGACTTCCGCACCTGTTACTCCATGACATCATGGATCGTGCTGAACAATTTGTTACCTTACCCGCAAAACAGCAGAAAAAAGCACCTTTTTTACGCGGTAAAACGGTAATGAACCTGTTTTTTGAAAACTCTACCCGCACCCGGGTTACCTTTGAAATTGCGGCGCAACGGCTGGGAGCCGATGTCACCAACCTTGATATCCGCACCTCATCAGCCACTAAGGGGGAAACCCTGCTGGATACGGTGCGCAATCTGGAAGCCATGAACGCCGATATGTTTGTGGTGCGCCATGAGCACGCCGGAACAGCACAGTTCATTGCGCGTTATTGTGCACCTCATATCAGCGTGTTAAATGCCGGTGATGGCCGTCATGCTCATCCGACACAAGCGATGCTGGACATGTTTACCATTCGCCAGAAAAAAGGCGATTTTGCACCGCTGAAAGTGGCCATTGTCGGTGACATACTTCACTCACGGGTAGCCCGCTCACAGATTCATGCCCTGACCTCGCTCGGCACCGGTGAAGTACGGGTGATTGCGCCCAAAACACTGGTTCCGGCCGGGCTGGACAAAATGGGCGTCAATATCTTTAACAATCTGGATGAAGGTTTAAAGGATCTGGATGTGGTCATTGCCCTGCGTCAACAACGTGAACGCATGGACAGCGCTTTGCTACCTTCTGAGCAGGAATTTTTCAAACTCTACGGCTTAACTGATAAACGTCTGGAAGCGACCAAACCGGATGCTATCGTCATGCATCCCGGCCCGATTAATCGTGGTGTGGAAATTGATTCACGGGTAGCTGATGGTTCGCGCTCAGTTATTATGGAACAGGTCACCAATGGTATTGCTGTGCGCATGGCGGTGATGTCGATGATCATGGGGTCAATGGCCGGAGGTGCCGCATGAGCTTATTAATCCGCAACGCCCGCGTGCTTGATCCGGCCAGTGGCACAGATGCTGTTATGGATGTTTGTGTCGAGAACGGTGAAATCCACAGCATGGGTGAGAATATCAATGGCTTTCCGGGTGCCGAAGTAATCGACGCCTCCCAACAGTGGCTGATACCCGGCGCAGTTGACCTGGGTAGCTGGTTACGTGAACCGGGGCTGGATCACAAGGCGACACTGGCCACAGAAACCAGCGCAGCCGCCGCCAGCGGTGTCACCACTTTATGTTATCAGCCGGAACCCGGCGCTAGTGTCGATAACTCGGCACAAGTTAATCTGATACAGGATTTATCCGATGCACAAGGCCGTGCCAATGTGCAGGTCATTGGTAATATCACCCACCAGTTAGCTGGTGAGACTTTATCCAATATGGGCGGACTGAAACGCGCCGGATGTGTTGCGGTGACTAATGGCTGGCAGCCTTATGCTGACCTGGATGTGATGCGCAAAGCGATGGAATACGCCACTACCCATGATTTAACCGTGTTTGTTTATCCATTGGAACATGCGCTGGCTAACAAAGGTTTTATGCACGAAGGCGCAGTGTCTACCCGCTTAGGATTACCCGGTATTCCGGCAGCGGCTGAGACCGTAGCTGTGGCGCAAACCTTATCCCTGATGGAACTCACCGGAACCCGTGTGCACTTCTGCCGTCTTTCTGCTGCGGGTAGTGTGCGTCTGTTGCGACAAGCCAAACAAAGTGGCCTCGCGGTGAGTGCCGATGTTGCAGCACACCAGTTGTTCCTCACTGAAACGGATCTGATGGATTACAACCCTTTGTGTCATGTCAGGCCGCCTTTACGCGCTGAATCAGACCGGGTGGCCTTACTGGAAGGCCTGGCGGATGGCACGATTGATGCTATTTGTTCAGATCATCAACCGCATGAAACTGATGCCAAATTAGCACCCTTCCAACAAACGGAACCGGGCATTGCCGGACTGGAAACATTATTGCCACTGACCATGCGGCTGGTGGAAGATGGCACGCTGAGCGGGCTGGAAGCCTTAAATAAAATCACCTTCCAGCCCGCACGAATTATTGGCAGTGAGGCAGGCCGGATCACCCAGAATGCACAGGCTGACTTAGTGCTGTTTGATCCTGATGCGTTGTGGACGTTCACGCTGGAAACTATGCGTAGCCAAGGCAAAAACTCACCCTTTGAGAACTGGGCGTTTCAGGGTAGCGTAAGCCACACTTTTCTGGCGGGTCAGCCTGTTTACTCCGCCACCTGAACGATTGCATAAGTGAATAAGCCTATATGATACATATCGCCCTGTATGAACCTGAAATTCCGCCCAATACCGGCAATATTATGCGCCTGTGCGCTAATACCGGCCTGAGTTTGCACCTGATTCATCCGCTGGGCTTCCAGTTGGATGAGAAACGCTTGCGTCGTGCCGGAATGGATTACCGGGATATGGCTCCGGTCACAGAATACGAAAATTTCGAGTCGTTCAGTGAAGCAATGGCGGGCAAGCGGATCTTAGCGCTGACCACTAAAGCCAGTACTAATTATGCTGATGCGGCGTTTCAGGATGAGGATATTCTGCTGTTCGGCCCGGAAACACGCGGCTTACCGGATTCATTGTTAGATACGCTGCCAGCGGACTGTAAACTACGCATACCGATGTTGCCTGACAGCCGTAGCCTGAACCTATCGAATACGGTGGCGATCGTGGCTTATGAAACATTACGCCAACATAACTTCAATGACCTCCGGTAAACTGACTGCATGAAACTGTTGCACCACTTCGCTGCCCCAACCAACAATATGCCTGGCTGTGTTGCCACTATCGGCAACTTCGATGGCCTGCACCTGGGGCATCAACATGTCATCCGGCATGTCCGGGAGAAAGCCACTGAATTACAATTACCTACTACGGTGATTAGCTTTGAGCCGCTGCCGTTTGAATATTTCCAGCCGCAAAAAGCTGCGCGTATATACCCGCTACGTGACAAATTTCGTCGCCTTGATGAGTTGGGTATTGATCAGTTCGCCTGCCTGGCCTTTGATAAAAAATTCGCTCGGCTGTCACCTGAAGCCTTTGTGCATGACGTTCTGTTAGATGGATTGAAAGTGCGTTATCTGGTGGTGGGTGATGACTTCCGTTTTGGTTATCAGCGGCAGGGTGATTTTGTCCTGCTAAAACAAATGGGTGAGCAGCATGGCATGCAGGTAGTGAATATGCGCACCTTTGCCTGTGG
>CACVAV010000196.1 GCA_902727945.1 uncultured Thiotrichaceae bacterium
ACTTCGACAAACTCTGCATCGGGTAACATTTCGCGCACCATTCTGCGTTCTGCACGGAACGGAGAGATAAATGCAGTCAGTACGATGAGACCGGCATCTGTCATAAGCTTTGCCACCTCTCCAACCCGCCGAATATTCTCTACCCGGTCAGCTTCGGTGAAACCAAGATCCTTATTCAGCCCATGACGCACATTGTCCCCGTCCAACAGGAAGGTATGTCGATTCATCAGATGTAAACGTTTTTCCACTTCGTTAGCAATGGTCGATTTACCCGAACCTGATAAGCCTGTGAACCAAAGCACCAGCGGCTTTTGGTTTTTCAGATTCGCATGGGCGGTGCGATCAATGTCTGTAGCCTGCCAATGCACATTATCACTGCGGCGCAAGGCAAAATTCAGCATACCCGCTGCAACCGTCGCGTTAGTCAGCTTGTCGATCAGTATAAAACCACCTAACTCATGACCGCCGCGCGCAATATCACTGTAAGCCTCAAACACCACGCGCTTATCAGTATTCAGTGAACACACACCAATATCATTGAGCTGCAAGGTTTTTGCCGCAAGCTGCTCAATCGAGTTGACATCAACCCGGTACTTGGGGTGCTGTACGGAAGCATTTACTGTTTGCGTGCCGATTTTCATCACATAATTCCGGCCCGGTAACATCTCGTGTTCATCCATCCACACCAGGGTCGCTTCGAAACTGTCTGCTGCTTCAGCCGGATCAGTGGCAGTACAAATGACATCGCCGCGTGAACAGTCAACTTCGTCATTAAGCGTTAGTGTAACGGACGCTCCTGCTGTAGCCTGCTCCAGGTCGCCATCCATCGTGGTAATGCTTTTGATGGTGGACGCTTTACCAGAAGGCAGCACTCTGATTTCATCACCGGGCTTTACCACACCAGAAGCGATTTGCCCGGAGAAGCCACGGAAATCGAGATTCGGGCGGTTAACCCACTGCACCGGAAAACGTAACGGGCCACTTTGCCTGATGTCTGCACCAACGTCGACCGTTTCCAGGTGATCGATGAGCGTCGGGCCGCTATACCATTCGGTGTTATCACTGCGTGT
>CACVAV010000197.1 GCA_902727945.1 uncultured Thiotrichaceae bacterium
TTGGCGTTGATGAGTGCAGCCACGTGTCCACGTGCTTCTTCGACGGCTTCTTCCGCTGCCCAACCATAAGCATGGCTACGCGAAGCAGGATTACCAAAAACACCATCAGGTGTCAGAAACTGCATCATCTTTTCAGCAACACGCGGATCAACCGGTGTGGTGGCCGAATAGTCGAGATAAATTAGGGACTTTGTTTCACTCATGATTGTGCACTCTGCCTGGTTAAATTCTTTAAATCTTACTGTAGAAGTCAGCGACCTCTATTGCCTGGGGATGAAATATTTTCACACCCTTTAATGTGTGGTTGAGTTAGTGACGAACTCAACTTTTTGATTCTGGCGTTCTGCTGTCTGCTTGACGCCTCTGCGCTTGGTCATGTCTGCCAGTGTGATGTCTGATAAGAACGTGCGTATCTGATCACTCAGGTCGGACCACAAGTCATGAGTCAGACAACGCTTGTTATCCTGACAATCACTCATGCCACCGCAGCGTGTTGCATCAACACTTTCATCAACAGCTGCAATGATGTCGGAGACAACGATACTTTCCGGTTCGCCATTCAGCTGATAACCACCACCGGGGCCACGCATACTAGTGACTAATCCTGCCCGGCGCAATTTTGAAAATAATTGTTCCAGGTAAGACAATGATATGTCTTGTCTCTCCGATATTTCGGCCAGCGATACCGGTTGACCACCGTTATGTAGTGCCAAATCCAGCATGGCGGTCACTGCGTATCTACCTTTTGTCGTTAACTTCATGCTTTGCTCTCCGTTCAAGCTGAGGTAATCTTAACAATACTTGATTAAAACAGTCAACTATTAAGGTTTTTCACCTGTACACCGGTAACAAGGTCTTCAGAAGCGTCAACATTGCCATTGCAAATAATGCGTTCTGCCCCCAGTTTTGGTAGGGGAGTGGTTTCTACTTTACCGCCCAGATGATTGATTTCTTTGCATAACCTGTCCATTCTGTCTTCCATGAGCTGAATGTGATCTAACATCCGGTTGACTGCATTAGCCAGCGGATCAGGCATGTCTTGTTTGGCTCCGTAAGCATCAAAACCCATTTTTTCAGCCAGTGCTTCGCGTCGTTCTTCCTGAAATTTTTTCGATTTTGTGACCTGTCGTCCCGGTACACCAATAACCGTGGTGTCGATGGGCACGTCCTTGACAACCACCGCATTTGAACCTACCCGCGCACCATCATGCAGGGTGATTGGCCCCAGTACTTTCGCACCCGCCCCGATGACGACATTATTATGCAGGGTAGGGTGGCGCTTGCCGGGCTTCCAGCTGGTTCCACCCAGTGTTACGCCGTGGTACAGCGAGCAATCATCACCGATTTCTGCGGTTTCCCCGATGACGATGCCCATGCCGTGGTCAATAAAAAAACGGCGGCCAATCGTCGCACCGGGATGAATTTCTATGCCGGTATACCAGCGCGGGATGTTCGATAAAAACCGTGACAGCCACTTGAAGCCTTTACCCCACAGCCAGTGATTCATGCGGTGGAATAGGATGGCATGGATGCCGGGATAAGTAGTCAGAATTTCAAAAACATTACGTGAAGCCGGATCACGGTCAAATATGCAGTAAATGTCTTCGCGGGCACGCTCAAACATAGAGTCACCTTATTGTGTGCAGTAAGCCAGCACTGTTAAAGAGCTAATCACGGCGTACCTAGTACTTAGCGTACTTAATTGCCGTAAATAGTTGGCGCTGGCTGAAAAAAAAAGTATGTTGATCAAAGTCGTTAACTAAGCATCTCAAGTTTAGTCATTCGGTGGCAGACTCTAAAACAAAACGGAAACTAAGGGAAATAACTATGTTACAGATTTTGCGGATTCAGGGATTTATCGCTTTTATTACTGTGGTATTTCTGAATGCATTTGTGGATCTGGGGCATAAAATCATTATCCAGAATACCGTGTTTAAGATCTACGACGGGGAGCAACAAATTATTCTGACAGCGATTGTTAATGCGCTGATCCTGTTGCCTTTCATTATGATGTTTACCCCCGCCGGGTATTTTGCAGACAAATACCCCAAGCATCAGATTATGCGCTTCAGCGCATGGGGTGCGACCATTCTGACCTTGTTGATCACCCTGAGCTACTATCAGGGCTGGTTCTGGTTTGGTTTTGGCATGACCTTCCTATTGGCGATGCAAAGTGCCTTCTACGGCCCGGCCAAATTGGGGTATATCCGCGAATTGTTGGGTGAGAGTGCCTTGCCACAAGGTAATGCGCTGGCTCAGTCCACCGTCATGATTTCTATTTTGTTAAGCACCTTCTTCTTTTCGGTGCTGTTTGAAAGCCTTCTGAAAGATTTTACCATTACTGATGAGTCAGGCGTTTTACAACAGATTGCGCCTTTGGGCTGGTTGCTGGTTGGTTTTACGCTGCTGGAGTTGTGGTTGGCGTACCGTATCCCTAAGGCAGGTGATACTAATCCTGCGATGCAGTTTGAGTGGGATGATTATCTGCGCGGTAAAACAGCAAAAGAAAACCTGAGCCGGGTCTGGAACAATAAACTGATCTGGTTAACCATTATGGGCGTGTCAGTATTCTGGGCGATCTCACAGGTGGTATTGGCAACTTATCCAGCCTTCGCTAAAGCGCATCTGGGTATCACCAGCACGGCTGAATTACAGGGCATTATGGCCTTCGCCGGTATCGGTATTATGATCGGTTCATTATTAGCGGGGCAGATTTCTAAAAATCATATTGAAACCGGTTTGATCCCTATCGGGGCTATCGGGGTGGCGGTGACGATTGCGCTGATGGGCTGGTTCGATAGCCGCTTAATGCAGGCGTTGAATTTCTTTGGATTGGGTGTCATGGGTGGTTTATTTTTGGTGCCGCTGAATGCGCTGATGCAATATCATGCGCCCAAAGATCACCTGGGCAGAGTGCTGGCTTCCCTTAATTTGGTTAATAACGTGGCGATGCTGAGCTTTCTCGGATTGACCATTGTGATGGCATTATTGGGTTTTGACAGTATCTATATGTTTGTTCTCCTGACCTTTGTGGCGTTGGTGGGAGCCGCATACACCATCTATCAGCTACCTCAGTCATTGCTACGCTTTATTATCAGTCGCCTGTTTCATGCCCGTTACCGCTTGAAGGTGCAGGGTTTTGAAAATTTGCCAACGGAAGGCGGCATGTTATTACTAGGCAATCATATCAGTTACATCGACTGGGCCTTGGTGCAGATGGCCTCGCCACGTAGCCTGAAGTTTGTGGTGGAAAAAGGTTATTACGAGCGTTGGTATCTGAACAGTGTGCTGAAAATGATGGGTATCCTGCAAATTCGTGCCGATGATAAAGACAGTGCCATGCAGCAGGTTAAAGCGCTGTTACAGGAAGGTGAGGCGGTTTGTTTATTCCCGGAAGGTGCCATCAGCCGTACTGGCCAGTTATCAGCATTCAGTAGTGATTATGAGGCGGCTATCGCGGGTACGGATGCGGTGATTGTACCGTTTTATTTACACGGTTTGTGGGGCAGCCGCTTTTCCCGTTCCAGTGGTTTTTTGCGTCAAAGCAGACAGTCCGGATTTAAGCGTGATGTAGTGGTGTCTTTTGGTGAGGTGCTGTCGGCAGATACGCCTGCGCACCAATTAAAACAGCGTGTATTTGACCTGTCTTTCAGTTCATGGGAAGCCTATCTGGCATCGATTGATCCGGTGCCGGTGAATTGGATTCGTGTGGCCAGCCGCCACGGTTTCAGGTTGGCGGCCGCTGATGTGGAAGGTGAACCACTGAGTAATAACCGCTTTATTACCGCAGTGTTACGTTTTGCTGCATTGATTAAGCAGCACAGTCCGGAACAGAATGTGGGACTATTATTACCGACCAGTGTGGGTAGCAATATTGCCAATATGGCGGTGTTATCGCTCGGAAAAACAGTGGTGAACCTGAATTACACGGCGAGTGCTGATGCTTTGCAAAGTGCGGTTGAGCAGGCTGAAATAAAACGTATTTACACGTCCAGATTATTCGTAAAACGGCTGAAAGAGCGCGGCATTGATATAAAAGACATATTTGCGGATACGCCGCTGATGCCGTTGATTTACCTGGAAGATCTGAAAAAAGAAATCAGTCAGCTACAGTTAGTATCAACGTTATTGATGGTGGTTGTTTTGCCGGGGCGTTTGCTGCAACTGCTGTTTATAAAATCTATCAAAATGGAGAGTACGGCAGCGATTCTGTTCTCCAGTGGCAGTGAAGGTGCGCCCAAGGGGGTGCGATTGTCACACCGTAATCTGGCGGCTAATTCCCGTCAGGTCGCTGATACGCTGAATACGCTGGAAAATGATGTGATTATGGGCACCTTGCCTGCGTTCCATGCCTTTGGTTTGCTGGCGGGTGTTTTGCTGCCGTTGTCTGAGGGGATTCCGGTGGTGAGCCATCCTGATCCTACGGATGCTGTGACTATTGCTAAAGGTGTGGCGCGATACGAAGCCACTGTGCTATTCGGAACGGCGACTTTTTTACGTCTGTATGCACGGAATAAAAAGGTGCATCCGCTGATGTTCCAGTCGTTGCGTTATGTGGTGGCGGGTGCTGAGAGGTTACCGCCGGATGTACGGCAATTATTTATGGATCGCTTTGGCAAGGCTATCCTGGAAGGTTACGGTACGACAGAAACGTCGCCGGTGGCGGCGGTCAATGTGCCGGATAAATTGGAGCCGGATGCGTGGCAGGTTCAGCCGGGTACGCGATTAGGTACCGTCGGACTACCCGTGCCTGGTACCAGTTTTCACATTGTTGACCCGAACACCCTGGAAGAGTTGACTGTTGGTGAGGATGGTTTGATTCTGATCGGTGGTTCGCAGGTGATGCAAGGCTATCTGAATGCACCGGAAAAGACGGCAGCGGTGATTGTTGAGCTGGACGGTAAGCGTTGGTATAAATCCGGTGATAAAGGTCATGTTGATAAGGATGGTTTCCTGACGATTGTTGATCGTTATTCACGGTTTGCTAAACTGGGTGGTGAAATGGTCAGCCTCAGTGCAGTGGAACAACGTATCAGAGAGATTATGGCTGACCCTGAGCTGGATTTGGTGGCGGTGAATTTACCGGATGCTAAAAAAGGTGAGAGGGTGGTGATTTTGTTGGCGGGTGAGAATGATCCGAAGCAGGTGCGGCGGCAGTTGATTGAGGGTGGCATGAATCCGCTGATGATTCCGGCTGCGGTTTATACTGTGGAGGAAGTGCCTAAGTTAGGCAGCGGAAAAACCGATTTTGCCGGAGCAAGGAAGGTGGCTGAAGCCTGTTAATTAATACAGGCTGATTTGCCGATGTGTGTTTTTTAATCAGAAAGCCCGATTGTTTGATCTTTGTCATTTCCTTGTTGAATATAGGTAATAATGTGTGATTGTCGACAATTTGAGGGTGAATCACGTCTTTTTCTGGACTTTTTGTCCATTTTGGATAAATATGTCGTCAAAATCGAGCACACAACTAAAAAAAGCACCCGATAATATCCCGTTTTAATTAGTGAGGAGACAGCTATGTCTGAAGTGAAAAAAACTTATCCCGTCCCGGCTGAATTTGCAGCCCAGGCTAATATTAATGCTGAGCAATATGCTGAAATGTACCAGCGTTCTGTCGATGATCCGGAAGGTTTTTGGGCTGAGCAGGCTGAGCAATATCTGACCTGGACGAAGAAGTGGGACAATGTTCTGGACTGGAGTTTTGAAGGTGATGTGCATATCAAATGGTTTGAAGGCGGACAACTGAATGTCGCTGAGAACTGTCTGGATCGTCATCTTGAAACCCGTGGCGATCAGGTCGCTATTATCTGGGAAGGTGACAGCCCTGATGAAGACCGTAAAATTACTTACAAAGAGCTGCACGAAGAAGTCTGCAAGTTCGCCAATGTGCTGAAAAGCAAAGGTGTGAACAAAGGCGATCGTGTTTCCCTTTACCTGCCGATGATTCCCGAGGCAGCCGTGGCCATGTTGGCTTGTGCGCGTGTTGGTGCCATTCACTCTATCGTATTTGGCGGTTTCTCACCTGA
>CACVAV010000198.1 GCA_902727945.1 uncultured Thiotrichaceae bacterium
TTTCCGCTGGTGCTGCCTTGCCGGAATAATGCCGATTCAGTTAATTCGAGTTCCAGCGCCTGCGATGGCAAGCCGGTGTCGCGCAAGCTGTTTGCCACTGTTTCCGCCAGGTTATTACGCTCCAGCAGCAGCGCCGATATGTTCACCGCGACGGATAATTGCGGGTATCCCTGATCATGCAGCTGCTTGCAGTCCTGGCAAGCCTGTTGAATAACCCAGGTACTGATAGAGTGAATCAGTCCGTATTGTTCGGCCATTTCGATAAACTGGTCAGGCTGTAGTTCTTTATCGCCCAGCTTCCAGCGGATAAGCGCTTCCACTCCGATCACAGCGCCTGATTTTAGGTCTATTTGTGGTTGATAATGCAACATGAACTCATTGCGCACCAGCGCTTGCTGCAGGCTGGCAAGTGTTTGGGCGTGCGCTAATTCCTTATCAGTATGTGCCTGATCATGTTCTATGAGTGTGTTTTTTCCGATGTATTTTGCACGGTGCATCGCTGTATCAGACTGGCGGTATATTTCCCGAAAAGTGCTGTTTTTATCAGCTGTTGAAAGACCAATAGAGCAGGTGAGCTGAAAAGATTCATTATGCAAATCAAATGGCTTTGCCACTGTATTGAGAATATGCTGGCTTATTATTTTTGCACCCTCAGGTGTGCAGATCAGTAAGATGATGAACTCATCACCACCAATACGGCAAACAATGGCCTGTTTATTTTTAGTCACTGCTTTCAGACGCTTTGCTATGACTTTAAGCGCAAAATCGCCGCCTTCATGACCAAAGCGTGTATTGATCATTTTGAAGTTATCGATGTCCATGAATAATACAAAGCCGCTTTCATATTTTTTCATGGCTACAAAAAAATGATCAAATGAGTGTTCACTGTAATAACGGTTGTAGAGACCGGTCAGTGGATCATGAGTGGCAATAAATTCAGCCCGCTGTTTCTCATCCGTCAAATCCTGCTGAATAACAAAAAAATCCCGTACGACGACTTGTATCAGAATGTAGGTGGCCAATATCATCAGGCTGATGTAAATAAAACTTCGGATGCCGAAATAGCCCTGGCTACCGGGGTGGTAGGGTTTAATGCCGATGAGTTCGCAAATGGTCAGGCAGGCGATTAGTGCCATAACGGTAATTGTTATTTTTTTGAAAACAGGGTTATTGGTAAAAAAACCAGCCAGTACCATGGTAGTGGGTAAAGCAAACATGACATGAATGGCTTGCGTGCCATTCATAGCCAGTTGGACGGATAACATGGTTAATGTGGCCACCAAAATAATTTGCGTGCCGAGACGCGGTCGGGATTTAGCGATCCATCCACCATAAATCATCGTTGGAATGTAAGGGGCAAATAGTGTGGAGTTGACTACCTGGTGAATGAAGTGAATGTCTTGTGCCCCCATTTCGACATACAGCCCCACTCCTCGTAAAATGCTGACCACCAGCACTACGATCGCAGCCAGCCAGATAACACGGGTTGTTCTGAGTAATCTTTTGCATATCAGGGGTTGGGTTTCAGTGAAATAGGGGGTGGCTGCGTTCATTGTTCATCTTATTAGAATAAATACCGGCTAAGTAAGGCCTATAAAGCCATTTTACGCTATGAGTTGTCAACAAAAGTAGACCGGCGAAACGCCCGGCCATTTTTATATTTCAGGTTTGTTAGCACTAAACCGGTGACTACCAAAGCAATCCCCATAAAATGAAAGCTTTGCAGCTTCTCTCCCATCACGGTAATGGCAATCATAATGCCGAACGTAGGCACAAGGTGAGCAAATTGTCCGGTTCGGTTTGCGCCGAGACGATGAGTGGCATGATTCCAGAACAGGAAGGACAAGACGGAGGGGAAAAGGGCAACAAACAATACACTGATGATGCTGATAGTTGAAACTGGCATAGGGCGACCCTGGGCGGTTTCCAATACATAGAATGGCAGGATGAATAGTGCACCGAGAAACACGGTATAACCCAGTATTGGTAGTCCTTTCAGTTCAGCAGGCAGCTTGCGTAGTAGCACCGTATAGATGGCCCAAACCAGTACCGCACACAGTACATATAAATCACCGGCCCGGAAATCCAGCTGGCTAAGGATTTCTATATCGCCACGACTCAGAACGCTCATCACGCCCAGTAATGAGATGAGAATGCCCAGCCCTTGCACTTTGGTTGTTTTTTCACCCAGAACCAATGCTGCCAGCAGCAGAATAATAATCGGGCTGAATGATTGCATCACTGTGCCATTAGTGGCGGATGTGGTTTGTAGTCCGAGATAAACCAGGCTGTTGAAAGCAGCGACACCGAAGGCCGCCAATGCCAGTACCAGTAGCCAATGTTTACGGGCATCCTGCCAGTGACGCCGCATGGGTTTAATCACAAAAGGCAGTAATATCAGGAAAGCGATAGCCCAGCGCCAGAAGGATAAACCCAGCGGCGGGATGTGCTCACTCACCGCACGGGCAACATTAAAATTCGCACCCCAGAACAGGGTGGTCAGCACCAGCAATAAATAAGGTGAAACCCGGTCAAGCGGGTGGGCATAGTGCTGCCCGTCCTGCCCATCTGACCGGATTGTGCGGGTGTTCATCGTTGTTACAGCAGGCTTTGGCCTGTTTTCTCCCAGTCTTTCATAAAGCCGGTGAGGCCTTTATCTGTTAAGGGGTGCTGATACATCTGGCGTAGAATTTTCGGGGGCAGCGTGGAGACATCGGCTCCGGCTAATGCAACGTCTAAGACGTGTTGCGGGCCACGGATGGATGCTGCCAGAATCCGGGTGTCGAATTCCGGGTAGTTATCGTAGATGGAGGCAATATCACTGATGAGTTCACAGCCATTTTGCCCGACATCATCCAGGCGACCAATGAAAGGGGAAACATAAGTCGCACCGGCTTTCGCAGCTAATAATGCCTGTAATGCGCTGAAACACAGCGTGACATTGGTCGCAATGCCATCCGCAGACAATACTTTACAGGCTTTCAGGCCTTCCATTGTCAGCGGTAATTTAATGCAGACATTGTCAGCAATATCACTGAGCACTTTAGCTTCTTTCAGCATAGTTTCGCTGTCTGTTGCCAGTACTTCTGCGCTGACGTGGCCGGGTGTTAAAGTACAGATCTCTTTGATCAGTGACTTAAAGTCCTTGCCTGAGCTGGCTACCAGTGATGGGTTAGTGGTGACTCCGTCCACCATGCCTGTTTCACATAACTCGCGGATTTCGTCGAGGTTGCCGGTATCGATAAAGAATTTCATTGTTGCTCCTGGGTGGTCGTTAGTGGCCGTTTTAGATGCGCCTGCGGATCGTTGTCGGCATTGTAGCGGTGTTTTTGCGCTTCAGAAAGTTATGAGTCATTTATTAAGCGTTTATTGCCATCATCATCAATGGCTACAAAGATAAAATCGGCCTCGGTGACCTGAAAATGCGTGCCACGCTTCTCTTTATCAGTGTGCCAAATGGGTTTCACCCATACTTCCAGGTGGATCCGGATGGAGGTTTTGCCAATGGAAACCAGCTGACCATAACAGCAGATCACATCACCGACCTGCACCGGTTTCATAAATTTCATGGATTCAACGGCCACCGTTGCGACGCGCCCGTTAGCCACTTCTTTGGACATAATGCCGCCTGCAATATCCATTTGTGACATGATCCAGCCGCCAAAAATATCGCCATTCGGATTGGTGTCGGCGGGCATGGCAATGGTGCGTAGAATAAGGCTGCTGTCTTTATCAGGTGTAGCATTTTCCATAGTCGGTTCCGGTGTGTCTGATCAAGAATGATCGGATCTTAACATGTTGTGGTCATTCCTGATGAATAGTGCTGCGGGATTGGCAAACTTACCGTTTATCTAATTACTGTATTAATTAGCTATATTGATACTATTAAAATAAAAGTAAATAGCTGAAGATGCTGTTTATGAGTGTTTTTTTATTAAACGAATAATAGTGAGTGATTATGCCCCGGTCGCCTATACATGCCTTCCTGTTAATCTGCATGATGCTGGTCATCGCTTTGTTGCTGGTGCCTGTTTCCTGGTTAAGCAAGATTGCGCCTGGCGTTTTTACACAAGCGGATGTTCACCCCAAATCGCTGCAGGTGGTTCAGAATAAGCCGCAGTCTGCTCCGGCGACTTTTGCGCCATGGCAGGATGCGGAGCCTGCCAAAATGCCTACCCCCAACTTTCTTGACTACGAAACCGACCCGGATACAGGTAAAAAAGTCTGGCGTCTGGGGGGCGCTGGTGATGAGATGGGGCGTGCACTGAATTATCCGGACGGTAATGGCGCGCTGGGCATTCTGCATGGACAGCATTTCTATAGCAAGGTATCACCGGTCAATAGTAACGAAACCTATGTGCTGGGAGCCGGTGGGCAGAACCAGCCTTATGCTGCTTTGTGGGAGCTGGAGACTCGCCGCTTAGTGGCATGGGTTCCGGCGGCGAACCAGGAGGCACACGTTGAACAGCGCCAGTTAATGTGGGATGTTAAATTGCCTAATGTGTATTGGTATACGCAGGGCAATGAGCTGGTGCGTGCCACTATCGACTTTGGTAATTATCAGGTGAAAAAAGTGGTGTGGGATCGCTTTGCCGATTATGAATACATCACTATGGGCTACGGTGAAGGTAACTTCTCTGATGATGGTAAGCGTTTGGTGATTACCGGAAAGTCTGCCACTGATGCTTACCTGTACTTTACGCCTTATCAGGTTAATGAACGCCGCAAATACCTGCGTCGGCAGGTAACGTCGCCGGAGCAGCCTGAGTTTGATTGGGCGGGTGTTGATCCGACCGGGGAATATATTTTATTTAACCGGATTAATCCTGAACGTCAGACGGTGGTGGTGCCTTTTGATCAGGCAGCTTCAGCTCAGCCTCGTGTAGTGTATGAGCACATGAAGCACAGTGACTTTGTCATTGATCGCTGGGGGGAGGTGTGGATTGTTTATGGCAACTGGAAAGGTCTGTTTGCTTCCCGCTTATCGGACAGTGAAGACCGGCGTGTCTGGCCTGCCGGAAACAATGTCAGTGAGTCGGATAAATTCACCGCTTCCGGTCATGTGGCACGGGTAAAATCCATTCCGGGGCAGGTGTTGGTATCGCGTCATTATGACGGTGGTTTGTATTTCATGAATATTGACCAGCCGGGTTACAGCGAATACCTGGGCAACTCCCGCCATGGTCGCAGTCCGTCCACCCTGACAAAAGCACAAATCCGTCATCAGGGTGTGGATGAAAATGGTGAGGTGACTTTCTATAAACGTGAACCCAGGGGTGCTGTTTCAGCTTCCGGTCGTTATGTTTTTTTTACTGCGGATTATCAGGCTTATCTGAAGGATGGCACGGGTTATGATCCGGAGCCGGAGTGGTGTAAGGCATATTTGAACATGATTGAGTTATGAACTCCCTCAGCTAGGTGGAATAAGCGTTGAGGGAGTGATCGAAGTGCTTTGTATAACTTATTTTTCAGGGACACCCTGCCATAACATTTCGTAACCCACTTCATAAGTGTCATCACAGAACTCGGCTAATTTGTCGAACTTCTCTTTGAACAGCTTATCGGCATGAGATTTTTCATGTTGCTCGAAGGACTGCCAGTAAGTAATGATGACGACATCGCCCATGTTTTGTTTAACGCGTTTGTGTTCATTAGCACTGTCATCCTGCACACTGCCTTCTTCTGAGATGAAGCCTGCGTTACGGTATACCTGACCACCAATAAAGCCACCGTTGTCGTCGCCATAGTTATTTTTCACGACATTACACATTTCGCCCAGCAACAGCTCGACATCATCGATAGTTACGCCTTCTTTCAGGTCAACGACGTTGAACAGCATGGTGCAGCCAAAAGGTACTTCAATCGGACTAAACATACTTTACGCTCCTGTTTTAATTTAAGAATTCAAGCATCTGAGTTGTATCCATGAATAGAGTATATCAGCTGTATCATTAACTGCTTATATACTATGATGGATAGCTGGGAATTGATG
>CACVAV010000199.1 GCA_902727945.1 uncultured Thiotrichaceae bacterium
GCCGGGCTACCGTCACGCATGCGATCCAATGCGGCTAACCCGCTGCGTAGATAAAGCATACTGTTTTCAAAGGTGGGCAGGCCGCGATAGAATTGGGTTACTTTTTCGTAAATTTGCTTATCACGAATTTCAATGAAGCTATCACCTCCTCCATAATGGCTGATCGGGCCGGGGACAAGCAGCATCTGTTTTTCCGGTAGTAATTCCACCGAAGTCAATTGGCAATGCTCAGGCAGTTTGGAGCGGGTAAAAAAGTGTAACTGGCGAAAGTTATTACCCTGAAAATAGCTGAGATAGTCTTCAATCACTTTTTTCTTGTCTGCAATACTGTAGTTGCCCACTGGCGAAAAAAGGAAGCTGATGAATGAGTCAAAGGTGTACAGTTCGTTAGCTTCGTAAGAGGGTGCACCTAGTTGTTGGTGGCGGACACCGTCTTTTTTTAGCTTGAAAAAGGTGGCCGGGAAATTAGGTGATATGAGTAAGCGTTGTTTTTTTTCTAATCTAATCAGATGTTGCTCTGCATCAGTATCCGTACTGAACTCCTGAAGTTGCATGTTACTGCCTGCCGGGTTGAGCAGCTTCTTATAGTCATCGTGCAGCAAGGTCATAATGTCTGCTTCACACAAGTAGGAATAAGCCAGTAGCTTAAATACATCAATGGCGACTGTGCCTTTTTCCAGGCGGCTGATGTCCGGCTGCTGGATATAATGGCGAATGCCTGTGCGCACTTTGAAGGTCTCGGTGAGCGCCTCTGCCATATTGATCTGATTCATTTTTTTGCTCATTCTGAGTTTTTTGAGCATTTCTATATTCTGAGGAATTGTTCCCATACTGCCAGCCCCTTACGGATTTATTGTTGCTTTGTTCGATGTTTGTCCTTTGTAAATGCAATCAAAATTATCAAGGTGAGTGATTGCATTTATTTATAGTCCTATTCAGAGTCTGCCACATTTTTAGTCAAATGCAAATACGTATATTCACTGAGGCCGGGAAAAACCCTTGTTGTTCAATTGCAACAATGAGTTGGGGTTGTTGTTTTATAAAATAATACAAAT
>CACVAV010000200.1 GCA_902727945.1 uncultured Thiotrichaceae bacterium
GGCAAGGAAATGTTGTCATTACCAGCTGGCCAGTACAACTGCGAAAAAATCCGCATGATCCGGGACAATGGCAAACGCACCACCACCATCTGGCTGGCGCCTGAACTTGACTTTGTGCCGGTAAAAATCAGTCACAATGAAGAAGGCTCAGTTATCGAAACACAGCTTAAAAGCTATACAACCAGATAGGCAAACATTCCAAAAACGCCCAAACATCCCGACTGGCAACTTAAACCATTACGAAAAAGCTGCCAGGTACGTTGATGACGTCGACTCCAATTCAACGCCAGTACTGACGCACCCGCTGGTAAATTTTACTGATTTCATCATTAGCTTCATGCAACTCTTCTTCGATCTCCAGCTTCAGATCATCAAGGGTATAAGCTGCTTTTTTCTGCAACGTATCCAGCATCTCACCCAGATCATGCGTTTCCTCTTCCGCCTGAACACCCAGCTTCAGTAACTGATCTCTTGCTGATTGTTGCAGCTCCTCTAACTGCTTACCCAAATCATGCGCCTCATCTTTAGCCTGCACATGCAATTTCCAAAGGCTTTTTGAAGCACCTTCTTTTAACTCCTGTAGCTCATCTTTTAGCTCATACCCCATATGAACCAACTTAGCTTCCAGCTGCTCCCAATAACTTTCAGCCTGCTCCCATTCTTCTGTATCTTTGAGTTCCATTTCACCGAGGTGCATCTGTAAACGTAACTCATCACGCTCAGCCCGCAATGATTCAACTGATTTTTGTAGCGACTCTTTCATTTCATGCTCCTTACTACCAGATTTATCTATATTATATACCCAATCATCTCCCGCTAACTTGACCCGGGTAAAACCCGGACTTATTTTACTAATCAACGGTTTCTGCGGGGCCACCGGAATAAGCATATACTTATTCAACACCCCTTTGACGATAAGGTATGCGCGGATGACGACTCTAACCCGAACTGCTTTCCTACGGGAAATGAGCAATAAGACCATCAACATTGCCATCGCTACCCGTGATACCCGACTGTCTGAAATCGACATCGCAAAGCTGGATTACAATAATA
>CACVAV010000201.1 GCA_902727945.1 uncultured Thiotrichaceae bacterium
TTCAACTCATCCAGAAACAGCGCGTATTGTTGCTGAATAATCTCTGGATTATCTGATTCAGTAATCCAGATAAACTCATCACCTCCCATACGTCCAACAATACCGGATTTATTCAGTGTTTGTTTAAACTTATCAGCCAGATGAAGTAGTAACTGATCACCGGCATGATGGCCGAATGTATCATTTATCGCTTTGAATTTATTTAAATCAAGCATCAGTAAAGCAAAGGGCGTTTTGTTGTCGCAACGTGACTGAAGTGTAGTCATGATATAGGCACGACTATACAATCCGGTCAGGGTGTCGTGCGCCAGCATATACAGATTGCGTTTGCGTTCTTTGCGCAGCTCGATGAGTAAATTGATTAAATAGAGGATGAAAGCAAAGATCAGAATCAGTAGTATGCTAGCGTTTTTTAAGATCGTGCTGAACGCCCTGGCTGAGTACTCACTTTCCATTGATGCGACACTATCCAGCACCTGCTCATTGATTTGTGCCTTCATTCCATAGAGTTGGTTAACCCATTGGTTCAGTCGGGTTGTGTCAATGGTGGCGGAATCTATTATTAGCCATTCCGCAGACTCCACATGGCTCAATGTTGTATTGATTGAATGTGATAAGCCGCTGACCTGCTTAAAAATAGTATCTTGTTGCAGGCTACTGACGGTGACAGGAAAACGATTCCACAGTACCTGGTAGCTTTGGCGTAAAAACTCCGCACTTTGGTGACCACTGATGTGTTGTTGTGCATCGAATAGCGTGCCGCCGATTTTTCTGTCCAGCTGGATAATACTCCAGATCGTTGCTTGTTTTTGTTGGTGAATGCCTTTGTAGGTCGATAACAAATTAGCAGTTGCTAAGGCCACGCCTAACAACAGAACAGGCCCGAGAATGACCGAAAGCCAGCCGTTGGATTTTGACTGCATAGGATGCTGTTTCATTTGGTTTTTAATAGACGTAGTGTCAGAGTGTTACCCAATCCTTTAACAAAAAGGATGAGGCAAGCTTATTATTTTTCATTTATAGCGTGCCGGATTGTGCTACTTACTTGAGC
>CACVAV010000202.1:0-1317 GCA_902727945.1 uncultured Thiotrichaceae bacterium
GGTGCCGTGCGGGCAGTGATGGGCGGCTATGATTATTACCACTCAAAATTCAACCGCGCCACTCAGGCGATGCGCCAACCCGGCTCCAGCTTTAAGCCTTTTATCTACTCAGCAGCGATGACCAAAGGACTCACTCCCACCAGTGTTGTCAATGACGCGCCTATTAGTGTTCCCGGCACCAACTGGAGTCCGAAAAACTATGGTGGCGGTTATGTCGGCCCGACTACGATTGCTGAAGCATTGGCAAAATCACGTAACCTGGTCTCCATCCGTTTATTGCGCACCACCGGTATTCCATACACTATCGACTACGCTATGCGTTTTGGTTATCAGCGCAAACACCTGCCACCGAATCTCACACTCGCCTTAGGCACCGGATTAACTACGCCTCTACAGATGGCTACGGCTTATTCAAGTTTTGCTAATGGTGGCTTCAAAGTGAATTCACATTTTATTAAACGCATCGAAGACAGTATCGGCAATGTGATTTATGACGCGAGTGCAGACATCAAATATGCCTGTGGAGATAATAAAAAATTCTGCTCAATTGACCCTATTACCGGTAAAGCGATAGCGGACACTAAAAGCAAAGAAGAGCCACAGAAAAAAACGGATGCGGATAAAACTGAAGATACCGCCGAGACTGATGGCGAAAAATCACCGGAAAATAAAATTGCTGCCAAGCCGGAGGGTATACAAGTCGCGGCCGCCACCCGCATTATGGACTCCCGCACCAACCAAAACATAGTCAGCATGATGCAGGGTGTAACACAGTTTGGCACCGCTGCCCGGGCCGGGCGCATTCTGAAACGCAAAGACCTAGCCGGAAAAACAGGCACAACCAATGATCAGAAAGACTCATGGTTTTGTGGTTTTACGCCTGATTATGTCACTGTCGCCTGGGCAGGTTTTGATGACATGGCTGAATTAGGTGAAGGCGAAACTTCGACTAAAATTGCTGTGCCTATGTGGGTTGACCTGATGCAAAAAGTATTAAAGGACATCCCTCAGAAACCCTGGGTAAAGTCCGGCAAAAAACTGCAAAGCGTTAAAATTGATATGGATACCGGTGAGATCGCCACCGATGACTCCGACAATATTGCAGAAGAAGAACTCGCTGACATCCAAAAAGCGGGACAAACCACACAACGCTTTGAATTCACCAACTCCCAGGTGGCAACACAGGCAGCACAACAACAACAGTTTAACACTGTGCCGCAGCAGACAACCGTAAACACAACTCCGCCTCCTCAACAGCCTGCTGCACCGCCTCCGGAATCAGTAGAAATCCCCGAACAGATTTTTTAATGAATATAC
>CACVAV010000202.1:1417-3412 GCA_902727945.1 uncultured Thiotrichaceae bacterium
ACAACAACAACAGTTTAACACTGTGCCGCAGCAGACAACCGTAAACACAACTCCGCCTCCTCAACAGCCTGCTGCACCGCCTCCGGAATCAGTAGAAATCCCCGAACAGATTTTTTAATGAATATACCCGATAAAAACACCCGGCAACTCGTTGCCGAAGAAGCAGCGCGGCTAATTTATGATGAGGGTTACCGCGATTATCGACTGGCCAAGCAAAAAGCAGCAGTGCGCATGGGTGCATCCACTCAGAGTAAAAGCCAGCCAAGCAACGAGGAAATTGAAGTAGCTCTTCATGACTACATCAGCCTGTTCGCAGAAGAAGAACAAATTCCTGTTCTGCGCCACCATCGTGAAATTGCGGTAGAGGCACTAACATTCCTGAAAGATTTTAACCCTTACCTGACAGGTGCAGCACTGGAAGGCACTTCCGGCCCGCTCTCAGCAGTGACTTTATTCCTGATTGCCAACCGTGCGGAAGATGTGATTTTCTTCATGGAAGAAGAACAAATTCCGTTTCAGACTCACGACCGCAAGGTACGCTTTGGCAATAAACAGAATTACTATCCGCTGCTGCGGTTCTATGCGGATAATGTTGAAGTGGAACTGATGATTTTCCCTGATACCGGCCAGAATAAGGGTGGCCCGATCAGCCCGATTACAGGAAGAAGCAGCAAGCGCGCGGATCTGAAAAAAGTGAAACAACTGCTAGCGGAAATGTAAGAAGAGCCAAAGTTGCTTCAGGCCCGCAACGCACTACCAAACTCATGAACCGCATCAACCAGCACTTTGACATTATCAGGATTGATGTACTGATGAATACCGTGGCCCAAATTAAACACATGACCGGTCGGCAATCCGAAGTCTTCAATAATACGCTTTACATTGGCACGGATAGCTTCAGGCTCAGCGTACAATACACAAGGATCCATATTGCCTTGTAGCGCAACACGATCACCCACGCGATCACGCGCTTCAGCAATATTAATTGTCCAGTCCAGACCCAAACCATCACAGCCGGTATCAGCCATTGTTTCCAGCCATTGCGCACCACCTTTGGTGAACAGAATAACCGGCACTTTACGACCATCATTTTCACGCACCAGACCGTCAACGATCTTTTGCATGTAATTCAAAGAGAAATCACGGTAAGTCTGCGGCGTCAGTGTTCCACCCCAGGTATCAAAGATCATCACTGTCTGCGCACCCGCTGCGATTTGCGCATTCAGATAAAGCGTGACGCTATCGGCCAGCTTATCCAACAACAAGTGCATAGCCGCCGGATCTTCATACATAAGGCCTTTAACCTTACCAAAGTCCTTAGTAGAGCGACCTTCCACCATATACGTGGCTAGCGTCCAGGGGCTACCGGTAAAACCGATCAACGGCACACGGCCATTCAGATCACTGCGAATAGTACGCACCGCATTCATTACATACTGCAACTCGCCTTCCGGGTCAGGCACACCCAATGCTTTAATGGCGGCCATATTGCGTACCGGACGCTCAAATACCGGCCCTTCACCTTCGGAGAAGTAAAGACCTAAACCCATCGCATCAGGAACCGTGAGAATATCGGAGAACAGAATTGCGGCATCAAGATCAAAACGCTCCAGTGGCTGAAGTGTTACTTCAGAAGCCAGATCAGCATTTCTGCATAAATCCATGAAACTACCGGCTTGTTTGCGGGTAGCTTTATACTCAGGCAAATAACGTCCGGCCTGACGCATGATCCACACAGGCGTGGTATCTACCGGCTGTTTCAGTAACGCTCGTAGAAAACGATCATTTTCAAGATGAGACGCAACGTCACTCATATCAGCACTCCCGTTGATAAGCAGCTGGATTTATAATGGAAACATACTTTAGTATTTTATTGTGGAAAGCAGGCCAGTCAACCTGCTAATTGAGCTTTAATCAGACCACTGACTTTACCCATATCAGCCCGACCCTGCGCTTTAGGCTTGATCCATGCCATAACCTTGCCCATATCCTTTA
>CACVAV010000202.1:3512-5883 GCA_902727945.1 uncultured Thiotrichaceae bacterium
GGTCTTAGTACAAACGTACTCTGCGATTCAGATCACGGGAGATACGCTTCAGATTACGCTTTACGGCTGCAGCACGCTTACGCTTACGTACAGCGGTTGGCTTTTCGTAAAATTCACGGGCGCGAACATCAGCAACAACACCGGCTTTTTCACAAGTACGCTTAAAACGGCGAACCGCAATTTCAAAAGGCTCTGAATCTCTTACTCTTACGCTTGGCATAAAGTCAATAATCTCAATAGTTTAGTTTGTTTCGGAAACAGCTATCCCCTGACAGCTATTTTCAGTAAGAGCGCGATTATACCGACGTATCAGATAAATGCAAAACAAGCATTAACATTTTCATCATTTTTCGATGAACTCACCATAAAGTGTCAACGAATGATCAGCAATTTTAAAACCATGTTCCGCTGCAATTTCCATCTGACGTTGTTCAATGACCTCATCATAGAACTCAACAACACGACCGGTCTTCACACACACCATGTGATCATGATGCTCATCAGACGCCAGCTCAAACACAGCCTGTCCACCTTCAAAATTGTGCCTGTGTACCAGGCCACCGTTTTCAAACTGAGTCAGCACCCGATAAACGGTAGCCAAACCGATTTCATCACCATTAGCTAATAACACCTTATAAATGTCTTCTGCGCTCAGGTGCTGATTAGTCGAATTGCTCAACAACTCAAGAATCTTCACCCTGGGTTGCGTGATTTTCAACCCTGCACGCTTAATATCTTGCTCTTGCACCCTGCACTCTCCTCACCGAATAGTCTATGATGTGAATCTATTTAATAAAAATCCAGATTAAAACTTACCATGATAATACGTTTAATTTCAGTTTTCGTTTTGTCCACTGCCCTGCTCAGTGGCTGCAGCATCTACAAAATGGACATCCAACAAGGTAATTATATAACTCAGGAAGCGATTTCTCAGCTAAAACCGGGGATGAACAGATCAGAAGTACAGGAAGTACTGGGGACACCACTGCTAACAGACGACTTCCGTCAGAATCGTTGGGACTATGTGTTCTACATCGAGGAAAAGGGCCAGGTCAGTAAAAAAAGCAGCCTTGCCGTCTTCTTTAATGATCAGGGTATCGTATCCGACATCCGCCAGGACTAAAGGCACAAATAAGGTGGGGGTGAGTCAGGCAAGACCTGTCTCACAACCAACGCACCAGGTAATAGATAAACTGGCCTTCAGATGATTTTGACGGGCCGACTACCTGTGCCGGAAAGCGCTTCTCATCGTCCTCACAACGATCGATTGCATCCTGCATCACCTCAGCCACTTCAACACAGCTGGCCGGAAAACGTTTGCGGCTGAGTTTAAACTTAGGCATGTAGACCGCCGCGTAACAGGCTTGTGATGGCCCTGAATCAGCCTCCGGTGGCACCATTCCCCGCATCAGGTTGCACCCTCAGTATCAGCGTCACCACCACCTTTTTTCATCGCCTTCCCTGCGGCTGCCCGTTGCTTACGCACTTCTTTCGGGTCAGCAATCAACGGACGATAAATTTCAATACGATCTTTGGCACGTAACACTGTTTTCATCGGGGCCATCTTGCCAAACAGACCAACTTTCATATTATCCACATCCAGCTCAGGGTAATGTGCCAGCACACCACTAGCCTCAATACCATCGCGGATAGTCACTCCTTCTGCCACTTCCAGCTGAAACAATAGCTGCTCATGCGGTAACGGATAAACCACTTCAATCGTTATCATTTCAGCCATTTTACGTCACCCCTTGCCATAGACCGACCGCGCCCGCTCTACAAAAGAATCAACCAGCGTATTCGCGACCTGATTAAATACCGGCCCGATCGCCATCCCGACCAGCTTATTGGAAAACTCAAAGTTCAGCTCCAGCGACACCTTACAGGCACCCGGCTTCAGCTCATCAAAGCGCCAGAAGCCGTGTAATTGCTTAAATGGCCCGTCGATCAGACTCATTTCGATGACCTTACCGGGCTGCATCTTATTTAATGTGGTAAATGTTTTATTCACCACACCTTTGGCAATTTCGACACTGGCTTTGACCTGTCCCGCATCACGGCCGAATTCTTCAGAACTACGGCACCACGGTAAAAAATTAGGGTAATCCTCGATACCATCGACCAGCGCATACATCTGCTCCGGCGTATAAGGAACCAGCGCGTTACGACTGATTTGTGCCATGCAAACCTTCCTTTCTTAAATTTTCCACACCATTAAAACAAAAACAACGCGCCCATTCATTCACACCGGGAGGGTAACGCGCTATTATTCTGACGGGCATGAAAAAAATTCATCCCGCAAGCATGAAAGTCTATGACTTTCACAAATTTCACTAATAGTGTAATGCAAATGGCCAAACAAAAGAAAAAA
>CACVAV010000203.1 GCA_902727945.1 uncultured Thiotrichaceae bacterium
GATTATCCGGAAGAGCAGGTTAAACGTGGCCAGGCTGAAGGCCAGCGCCTGGGTGTTGATAGTACGCCGACATTGTTCCTGAATGGCCGTCGTTTGCACCTGCATGATCTGGAAAAAGATCTGCCGGGTGAAATTACTAAAGCGTTGGAAAAAGCTAAGTAAGTTTTCGCTTAGACAAACCTTTTACTTGCCGGAGGAAGCCCCTTTTCTCCGGCAATGGCTTCGGGTCTATCAAGTACCTCCCAAATAAGCCTTTCAGGCCGGATACTGACCGCTGTCGCTATCCATTTTTACTTCATTCATCAGTGCGCAAATCCCCTGACTATCTGGTATAATCTGCCCATTCTTTACCTGCAGAAAAGCGAAAAAATATGGTCGACTTTGCCAAAGAAGTTCTCTCAGTAAATCTTGAAGATGAAATGCGTCAGTCCTACCTGGACTATGCGATGAGTGTAATCGTCGGGCGCGCCCTGCCGGATGCGCGTGATGGCCTGAAACCGGTGCATCGGCGTGCGCTTTATGCGATGGGTGAGTTGAACAACGATTGGAATAAACCTTACAAAAAATCGGCGCGTATTGTCGGTGATGTCATCGGTAAATATCACCCGCACGGTGACACGGCAGTTTACGATACCATTGTGCGCATGGCACAGCCGTTTTCACTACGCTATATGCTGGTGGATGGTCAGGGTAACTTTGGTTCTGTCGATGGTGACAGAGCGGCAGCGATGCGTTATACCGAAATCCGTATGTCGAAGATTGCCCATGAGTTAATGGCTGATCTGGATAAAGAAACGGTTGATTTCGTTGATAACTACGATGGTTCCGAATCTGAACCGACTGTTTTTCCGACCCGCGTTCCGAATTTGTTAGTCAATGGTTCATCCGGTATCGCAGTCGGTATGGCGACCAATATTCCACCGCATAATATGGGTGAGGTAGTGGACGCTTGTCTGGCGATGATTGATAAGCCGGACATTGAGATCGAAGAGTTGATGGAAATTTTACCGGGGCCGGATTTTCCGACGGCAGGTATCATCAATGGCGCACGCGGCATCCGTGAGGCTTACACAACGGGTAAGGGACGGATCTATGTTCGCGCCCGCGCCAATATCGAAGTGAAAGAAAAAACCGGTAAAGAAACCATCGTTGTGACTGAGTTGCCCTATCAGGTAAACAAAGCACGTCTGTTGGAAAAGATTGCTGATTTGGTCAAGGATAAAAAGCTCGAAGGTATCTCCGAGTTGCGCGATGAGTCGGATAAAGACGGTATGCGTATGGTGATTGAGGTGAAGCGCGGCGAGTCTGGCGAAGTTATCCTCAATAACCTGTACAAACAAACCCAAATGCAAAGCGTGTTTGGTATCAATATGGTGGCGTTACTGGATGGTCAGCCGCGTTTGCTGAATCTGTACCAGGTACTGAATGCTTTCCTGCGTCATCGCCGTGAAGTAGTTACGCGCCGTACTATCTATAATTTGCGCAAAGCACGTGAGCGTGCGCATATCTTAGAAGGTTTGGCTGTTGCACTGTCCAATATCGATGAAGTAATTCAGTTGGTTAAGGGTGCTGCCAGCCCTGCTGAAGCCAAAGAAGGCTTGGTAGCGCGTGGTTGGAACTCCGGTATTGTCAGCGAAATGTTGGTGCGTGCCGGAGCGGATGCTTGCCGTCCTGATGGTTTGGGTGAAGCATTTGGTCTGCGTGACGGGAAGTATTGGTTATCGGAAGCACAGGCTCAGGCTATTCTCGAATTGCGGCTACACCGTTTGACCGGTCTTGAAAAAGATAAAATTCTGGCTGAGTATCGCGAGCTGTTGGAGCGTATTGAAGATTTGCTGGATATTCTGGCTGATCCTGATCGTCTGATGCAGGTTATTCGCGATGAATTAACTGAAACGCGTGATGCTTTTGATGACGATCGCCGCACTGAGATTGATCAGATTGGTGAGGATCTGAATCTGGAAGATCTGATTGCTGATGAAGAGGTCGTGGTTACATTATCTCACGCTGGTTATGCGAAAGCGCAACAGTTAGATACTTATCGTGCGCAGCGTCGTGGTGGACGTGGTAAGGCAGCGACTACCATGAAGGAAGAAGATTTCATTGAGAAACTCTTTGTGGCCAGTACGCATGACACCATTTTATGTTTTTCCAGCCGTGGCCGTATGTATTGGCTGAAGGTGTATCAGTTACCGATGGCCAGTCGTAATTCACGCGGACGGCCAATGGTGAATTTGCTGCCGTTGGAAGAAGGTGAGCGCATTAACGCTATCCTGCCGATTCGTGAGTATTCCGAAGGCTGGTATGTGTTTATGGCGACCTCAAATGGCACGGTTAAGAAAACACCACTGCGCGATTTCTCCCGTCCACGTTCGGCGGGCATTATTGCTATTGATTTGCGTGATGATAACTTCCTGATTGATGTGGCCATCACTACCGGTGACAGTGAAGTCATGTTATTTGCTTCATCCGGTAAGGCGATTCGTTTCGATGAGAAAAATGTGCGGCCTATGGGGCGTACTGCTGCCGGTGTGCGTGGTATTAAAATGGATGGCGATCATTCGGTGAATGCGCTGATTATTCTTAGGGAAGACGGCCATATTCTGACTGCGACTGAAAATGGTTACGGTAAACGCACCAACATGGAAGAGTTTTCCCAACAGGGCCGTGGCGGCATGGGTGTGATTGCGATTCAGACTTCTGAGCGTAATGGTGCGGCTGTTGGCGCGGTACAGGTCAATGATGATGATGAAATGATGTTGATTACCGATGGTGGCACCTTGGTGCGTACACCGGTAAATGAAATTTCAGTCGTTGGCCGTAATACGCAGGGTGTAACGCTGATTCGTCTGACTTCCGGTGAGCATCTGGTGCAGATTGCGCCGATCCCGAATACCGGTGAAGACGATGATGAGGACGGTTCTGATGACGTCACAGATGTCACTGAGGTTCCAGCTGAGTCTACTGATTCAGAAAGTGCTGATGCTGGTAATGATTCGGATTCGCCTGCCGGTGACGAAGCACAGGAAGACTAATCGTGAGTTGGGCTGGTTTGTCTGCACAGATCAGCTCCGCTGTAAACGGTTGGCAGTAACGTAAGTTAATAATGGGTTGAGAGGGAATTTAATGAGCAAAGATTTACTGGCATTGCGCGAGCGTATTGATGCGCTGGATACCCAAATTCTTGGATTGCTGAATGAGCGGGCGCAATGTGCTGAAGATGTTGCTCATGTTAAGTTGGCTGAAGATCCGAATGCTAAGTTTTATCGCCCTGAACGTGAAGCGCAGATTTTAACACGCATGCAGTCACTGAATAATGGCCCGTTGCGCAATGAGCAGATTACGCTGTTGTACCGGGAAATTATCTCTTCCTGTCTGGCGCTGGAGGAGTCGATGTGCATTGCCTATCTGGGGCCGCAAGGAACCTTCACAGAAGCCGCGACTTTAAAGCATTTCGGGCAGGCTGTTGGCACTAAGCCGGTTGAATCGATTGATCAGGTATTCCGCGAAGTTGAATCCGGTCGGGTGCGCTATGGTGTGGTGCCGGTTGAGAACTCTACGGAAGGCGTGATTGCACATACGCTGGATATGTTTATGCAGTCGGAGCTGCGGGTTTGTGGTGAAATTAGCTTGCGTATTCGTCAGAACCTGATGGGAACTGCCAGTAATTTAGCTGAAGTGAAGCGGGTTTATTCACATCAACAGTCGTTAGCACAATGCCGCGACTGGCTGAGCACAAATCTGCCACATGCTGAGTGCATTCCGGTGAGTAGTAATGGTGAGGCATCGCGTCTGTGTGCTAAAGACCCTGAATCTTTATCGATCGGGCCTAAGCAAGCTGCCAGGATATATGGCCTGAAAGTGCTGCAGGCCGGTATTGAAGATAACGCTAATAATACCACACGTTTTCTGGTGATTGGCAATCAGGTAGTTGGCCCTAGTGGTAAGGACAAAACCGCTTTAATGGTTTCCACACCGAACCGTCCGGGGTCACTGTTCCACATTTTGAAGCCATTGGCTGAGCACGGTGTGGATATGACGCGGATTGAGTCACGTCCGGGGCGCAACACTAATTGGGACTATATGTTTTTTCTGGATGTGCTGGGTCATGAACAGGATGATTCTGTGCAAAAGGCCATCGCATTATTGCGGGAAAATGTCGACCTGGTGAGGGTGTTGGGTTCTTATCCGGTCGCGATAGTATGATTGGATTGATCTATGCCGCTAATTTCTAAAGGAGCCGGGCGCTTGTGGATCGCGCTGGCTGTAGTCGTTTTTTTGTTGGCATTGAATGCTGTTTCAACCATATTCGGTTGGTCGCCGTTTGCATCTATCGTGAATGACCATATCGAAGAGCGAAGCCGGGCAGCGGATGTGCGTTCTAAAGAACAAAGGGATCAGGCGCGATTAGCTGAACAACCACGGCCGGAGCCGAAAGTTCTGCAGGGTAAGCAGAAAAGTCCGGTTAAGCCGTCGGTAGCGACAACTACTGCCGTGACTGATAATGTCGCAAAGAAACCGGAGCCGCCCGTGGCGCTGAAAAGTCCGGTTGCACCTAACCGGCCTGTGGCTCCACAAGTACCCTCTCACCCGGTAGCACCTGCACCGCCTGTTTATATTATGTACTATCCGGATGGTAGCGTGCGTTATGTCACTCAGCCTGTTTATCCGGCACCGTTGTATCCGGCCCCGGCTCGTTGATTCATCCGGTTCTGTCTGATCAATTCCGCTTGTTGATCATCACAGATAAGTTATTCAGCCAGGCGTTGTTTTAAAACAAGCTGCGCTTTGTTTATTTCGCTTAAGCTGAATTCTTCGATGATGCGTCCGGCAATCCATAAGTGCTGAGAAGCGTTCCGGGTTTGTTTCAGTTTGATCGAAGCCCGTGCTTTTATGTGGTAAGCTGAAACTACCTCGCGGGCTAACCGCCTGACTTGTGGGTGTGTTGGGGAAATGCGCTTGAGTAGGCGAATATAGTAAATACTACCTGAATCTGCTTGTTCACTTAAATTTCCTTTTTCGATGGCGTTGTAAGCTCTTTCGATTAATTGCTTGCGGTTCAAGCCATTGGCAGTCAATTTTTCTTCATCTATTTTTACGTCCTTGCTTACTGAAGTGGCTTGCTGATCCATTTTCTTTTCTGCTGTTTCGTCCTGGTCGGATGAAGTGTCAGTTGATGTGAGTGGAGTGTCGGATTGTTTTTCAGCTGGCGCTGTGATGATGTGATCCTTGTTTCCATTGTCCGGCTTTTTGACAGGAAATTCAGTGACTGGGAATGAATCGGCTATATCTTCCATTGAGACAATAGCAGTTGTTTGAGTCAGTATTTCAGGAGATTGTATTATAAGCTCTGGCTCTTGAGCTTCTTCCGTTTCTATAGTTACCGGTGATGCTGATTGTATTTGTGGTTTTTCAGGTTCTGGTGCTTTTGCTGATTCAAGTTCCCGAGCTGGAGTGAGAGGTTTTTCTGCTTCCTTTGTCTGGGTGCTGATTATTGGGCTGCTGATTGCCATGTTTTCAGGAACGGGTGATGGTTTGTCTTGCTGACTAAGAAGTAGCGGTTTTTCTTGCTCTGGTTCCGTAGCGCCCGCTACAGGTATAGTTGGTACCGGATTATTGGCGGGTGTCGTTAATGTTGGTTCGGGGTGTATTGCTGATTTTTTAATAACAGCTTTGTTTATAAGTTCCGATTGCTGATAAAAGTAAGTACCTCCTGCCGCTGCGATTCCGGCTAACACACTGAAACCGAACATTGTGTATACAATCTTGCGGCCCTTTTTGTGGTTCGGGGCCGGAGGGAGCAAATTCATTTCCAGCTGAATTTTCTGGAATTGTTCTGTTAATGCTGTTCCCAGTATTTTTACGCCCCCCGGAATG
>CACVAV010000204.1 GCA_902727945.1 uncultured Thiotrichaceae bacterium
TCGCCTTAACACTAGAAATTCTTTCATACAAGGAACGCTCAGCAGGTGCCTGAATAGCTTCCGTCATCGCAAAGTCAAAACTAAACACCACATCTTCAGCTGTCAACGGCTTGCCATCTGAGAAGGTGACATCATCACGCAACTGAAAGGTAATGACCAAGCCATCATCACTCACCGTCCAGCTTTTTGCCACCAGCCCGTCCCATTCTAATGAATCAGGGTTGCGTGTCAGTAAACTTTCCATCACATTACTTTGCACTGTTGAAGCATCTGCATCAGAAGACACCAAAGGCGTAATCGTCGCCAGACCACCGGAGAACGCATTAACACTCCAATCCCCTTGCGCATAGCCTTCCTGCTGCGTAGCGTCATAAGCCCGCTTAAATGCAGGCGCTACACCCGATCCGGAAGCTGCAGCCTGATCACCACCTTGCGATACAGACTTCGCGGCAAATGCGCCGGAACCCAGTCCGGTGCGTAAAGCACGCATATCTTTAGCCTGTTCAGAAAGCGAAGTTTGCATCTGATCCAGCTTTGTCCATTGCCGGTCAACCTGATACATCACCAATAGCAGTAAAAAAACCAAAAGAATGATCAGGGAATAGAGAATCCAGTCGCGGGCGTTGAGTCGTTTTTGCATGTTCTTCGTGTATACTTTGCGCGATTAAGTTAATAAGAGGAACTAGTGTAGTTCCTCAAGCATACCACCAAGCCGATAAAGGTTGCAGCCCAAAGCACAAGACAATTTATCTGCCCGGTGATTTCTATTTCATAATGTGCATGCAGGGCATCCCCCGCAAGCATGGAAACCTACGGTTTCCACAGTAGAAGGAGTTATTAATGGGTTTTCTTACCGGCAAACGCATTCTGGTCACTGGCATCGCCAGCAATCGTTCGATCGCCTACGGCATCGCTAAAGCGATGCACCGCGAAGGTGCAGAACTGGCATTTACTTATCAGAATGAAAAACTGAAGCCACGGGTAGAAAAATTTGCGGCTGAATTTAGCAGTGATATTGTGCTGCTGTGTGATGTGGGTTCAGATGAGCAAATTGCTGATACCTTTAAGCAATTGGGTGAACAGTGGGATGGGCTGGATGGTGTGGTGCATGCGATTGCTTTCGCACCTAAAGAGCAACTGGAAGGCAGCATCGTTGACAATACCACACGCGAAGGCTCACAGATCGCACATGACATTAGTGCTTACAGCTTCCTGGCGATGGCGCGTTATTCCCGTCCATTGATGAAAGGCCGCAATGGCTCACTCATCGCACTGAGCTATTTAGGCGCAGTATCGGCTATTCCGAACTATAATGTGATGGGTATGGCAAAAGCCAGCCTGGAAGCTGCGGTACGTTTTATGGCTTCTGATCTTGGCCCTGAGGGCACGCGGGTAAATGCGATTTCTGCCGGCCCTATCCGCACCCTGGCCGCAGCAGGCATCACCGGCTTCCGTAAAATGCTGGATCATTTTGAAGAAAATGCACCGTTGCGCCGCAATGTCACTACGGATGAAGTGGGTAATGTCGCCGCCTTCATGTGTTCAGATCTGGCTTCCGGTATTACCGGTGAAATCACTTATGTGGATTGTGGCTGGAATACATTGGGCATGTCCGGGTTGAATAGCGCTGAGTAAATACCCTAAAATTGTGGCTGCTACGAATAATAGCAGCCATTACTTAACACACCAGACTGAACCAAAGCTAAACACACAGACTCTTACAAAGACCACGAATAAAGAATATAAGGACTGTGAAAAATGACTACCCCGAAGCTATCAAAAACACTGTTATCCGGCCTGTTGGGCTTAGCCCTGTTACAACCAACACTGGCAGCGGCTGAGGATCAGATCGTAAAACTGGACGCCAAAGTAAACACCCAGAAAAATCCAGGCATGTTATACCTGCGTGCAGGCACTTATCAGGTCACACCTGTCGGACGTCATCACGGTGACAACAAAACCGCATGGAGTGTCTGGGGGCATACTACCTGCAAACAAGCTCACGGTTGTACCCGTACCGTTCCCACCAAATTCACCGGTCTGCACAATAACTATTATGTTATGTCCGACCAGCTTGGCGCAGTCAGCATTAACAATAAACCACTGGCGGAAGTTGCGGAAACACCGAAATATCGCATGCATAGTTATTATTTAGTGGATGGCACAACACGCGCCTATGAAGTTACACAGCCAACAGTTTACGCCAATGAGGCCAGTGCGCTGGCGGGTGCACAAAGCTCAACGTTCATTATGAAACAAAATGGCCGTGTTAAATTTGCGCTGTTGGACAATAGCCGTACAACGGATAACCGGGGCGGTATGAGCCTGAAAGTCACTAAGATAGAAAGCACCCAATAAATAATACGATCACAGTGATCAACCCACGAAGACCGGAGCGCCACTGACACAGCTATACACAATTTCTGATAAGCTGAATGCATACTAAAAAAGGAATAATAAAATGAAAACAAAATCAGCTATTGTGGAAAACTGGCTGCCCCGTTATACCGGCATGGCGCTGGAAGATATAGGGCAGCACATTTTACTGGTCAACTTTAATCACTACATTGAGCTATTTGCTGAATGGTACGGCGTGCCTGTTTTAGGTAAAGAGCGCTCTATGCCTAGCGCAACCGCTGACGGCATTACCATCATCAATTTTGGCATGGGCAGCGCCAATGCAGCCACTATCATGGATTTACTCAGCGCTATACACCCGAAGGCTTGTTTGTTTCTGGGCAAATGCGGAGGCCTGAAAAAGAAAAATGCCTTGGGCGACTTAATCCTTCCCATCGCAGCCATACGCGGCGAAGGCACATCCACTGATTATATGCCGGCAGAAGTCCCGGCCCTGCCCTCATTCAGCTTACAAAAAGCAGTTTCAACCACTATTTCCCGCCAGCACCAACGCGAGTACTGGACAGGTACCGTCTACACCACAAACCGACGGGTGTGGGAGCATGACTTAAAGTTCAAAAAATACCTGAACCGACTACGCTGCATGGCCATTGACATGGAAACAGCCACCATATTTGTCAGTGGCTTTCACAATGAAATTCCCAGCGGAGCATTATTATTGGTATCAGACCAGCCGATGATTCCTGACGGCGTAAAAACTGAAGAGGGCGACCGGATTATCACTGAACAATTCGCTCACCAACACCTGCGTATTGGCATCGATTCATTAAAAGAATTGCAAAATAATGGCTTATCAGTCAAACATTTGCGCTTCTGAAGCCAACGCCAACTCAACGCCGTGAATCATTAAACGTCATTTGGATCGACTTAATCAGCTCCACCGCTTTCGCACGTTCATGTAATTTGGGGTTAGTATCTTTAATGATAGTGACCAATGAATCAATCACCTCCCCAGATTCTGAAGCCTGACGGAAATAACGCGGCTCCTCTTTCAATGCACCCTGAATGTATGCCAAAGTTTCACTCAAACGCTGTAAAGAAACATTAGCGTAACGTCCCAAAGGATAACGTAATAAATATTCGCCTTGTGTCATTCTCTCTCTACCCAAGTTACAGGCGATATCCCCCTCACATTCCCCTCCCAACTGAGCATTGGCTGCATACCAGGCAATTTCATCACCACTGGCCTGCCCCTTGTACTTATCTGCTAACTTCCAGTAATCCAGCGAGGAGACCAACCACTGGCCACTGATTTCATCATGGAAAATGCGCTTTGCGGGCTGATGCTCTTTCACCCAAGCTGCATAAGGTTCTTTTTTCTCATTACTGTAATTCACTGGTTCAAACGATTTTTGCAAAGCCAGCAACCGGCCCAGCTCAAATGCACCTTTCAGTTTCTCATCCTGAGAGTTATTAGCCACCAGATCGGTAAACCTATACAGCGCCACCCGATCACGAAATGATAACTTAGGGTTGTCCAAGCGGGTTTTAATCAGATCAAGCCAAATTTTTTCTTTTTTATCCGCTGTAAAGTCATTCAGAAAACGACCAGACACCCAACCAGACAACTGAGGTGCAGTAATAAAATACCAGTAATGCTCAACAGCTTCGTATTGCAGCTTATTCCTAGTACGCTTGGTTGCCGTAAAAACAGCCCCCAAACCCAGATGCCCGACAACGTCGGATGCCAATAAGGGTTGCGCCCGTACTCTGACCGTAGAAGCGGTGACGATCTTTTTTCCATCCATTGCAATCAACGGTAAATCTGCCCGCACCACCAACGGCATGTAACTCAGACAAACCAATAGAAATAGTTTCCACCACATAGTCCCGAAAGCACGAAGCATATATTTACCTGACATTCCTGATCACCTCTTTGCAATTTGCGCCCTTACCAAATCATAGAACAATAATCATTCATGAAGTTCAGTTAAGCAATTTTTATACACAAGAATTCAGAAAACACGCCGTACCCACAATGCACTCATCAGAGTGATGCCCATAGATTTACAAACATTGCCGTACGGATGTGTTTCCCAATTGATCATCAGCTTTATATATCCGAATTATCTACACATGATCTACACTCAAAATAAGGGCGACATGTCCGCACTTTTTGAAACAATAATGAGAAACTACCTATGATTCGTTTTACACTTGAAAAACTAAGACACCCGTCACTTATAACACCACTATTATTTACAGCACTTCTTTTAACAGGCTGTGGTGGCGGCGGGGATGATAGTGCCGATAATGTTAATGAACCTGCTGAAGAAAGAGCAGAGTTAGTATCCGCAGAAAAACTTAAGTCATTTAAAAGTACTGAACTATCATTTGAAGATAGCGACCTGAACGCTACTAATCAACCGGATTATGACCAATATGATGTAGACCTGTACAAATTAGTCTACACCACATTGGATGCTGATGAGCAAATCGTTAATGCTTCCGGCCTTGTGGTCATCCCGAAAAAAGACTCACAGGTAGGCAGCCCGTTACTCAGCTATCAACATGGTACTATTTTTTACAATACTGAAGCACCTAGCAATGACCTGACCACAATAGCTCCGCCCATTTTATTAGGGTCACTGGGGTTTGTGACTATTGCACCGGATTACGTGGGTTATGGTGAATCACACCGTCACCCACATCCTTACCTACTACAAAAACAATCAGCAGCAGTTGGCATCGATTTATTAATAGCCTCAAAAAAATGGCTAGGCCAACAAAGCATACCATTGAACTCTCAACTGTTTCTGACAGGCTATTCACAAGGTGGCTATGTCACCATGGCCATGCATAAAGCGTTAGAAACACTGAATGATATAACAATGAAAGTAACCGCTGCGGTTCCGGCAGCCGGCCCTTATCATATTGAAGAAACGCTGGATATTCTGGTTGATAGTTTATTTCGCAACACAAATGCAGAACGCAGTTTTGTTGATAGACTGGTTAATTTTATTGGTGGACAGGTTACACCCGATGATACTGATATTGAGTACGATAAACGTATTTTCAGCTATTACCTGGACGAAGGAGCTAGTGGAGTAGCAGCAGAAAATGTACATAATTGGAAAGCAACAGCACCTGTCCGTTTATTCCATGGGCAAGATGACGAAACGGTTCCATTTATCAATGCATCGCTTGCGCTTACTGCAATGCAGGCAAAAGGTTCTATGGATGTACAGGTTATAGAATGTCAGGAGGAAGACTCCGGACATAAAGAGTGTGTCCCAGACTACGGGGCATTTACGATTAACTACTTTCTGGGAATAGCTCAGGGTATTTGAGCCACCATAAAAAAAGCCCTGTCAGTAATTATATACTGACAGGGCCTTAGTGTAATAAGCCTGGCATTGACCTACTCTCACATGGGGAAGCCCCACACTACCATCGGCGATGCCACGTTTCACGACTGAGT
>CACVAV010000205.1 GCA_902727945.1 uncultured Thiotrichaceae bacterium
CGCCGGGTTGCTTTCCATCCCTCGCAAAGTCGGCAGGCGATCTTCCACAAACACAATCTCACGCCCCGGATGCACAGCAATCAGCTTTTCCAGCACCTGCTGTTTAGTCAGTTGCCTATCCAATCCGTAAATGTGCTCATCCGTAATACCAATCTGATTTTGTTGCAAAATCCGTTTGGCAAACCGCTCCTGCTTGGTCGTCACGATATACCAATCCTCAGCATTCAACCCGCACAGTTTCTCCGCCACACCCGCAAACAAGGGATTCATCTCTACCCACTTCTGCTCATCATCAGCAATCATTTGATCACGAATTTCACCGAATAGTCGCTTCAGCTCAGCAATCTCCAGATTATCCTGTCGGATCAATGCCTCAAGCTTCTGATGGTAATCGACAAACATCTCACCCACTGAAACACCGTTATAAAGCAGGCGAATAATCAAGGGAGCTTCATAACCGGTTTCAAGCAGCGGGCGCACTGCACGGAATTGTTCAATGATCTCAGCCGGAGCCGGGCCGGATGGCATATCGGGCCAGAGGGTAGTGGCAGTGTTCCAACTGGTTAAGCCGGTTTCGAGAGCGCTATCACAAATAACACCATCAAAATCCAGCGCATATAAAATATTATCCGGCATAATTATTGTTCCTAATAAACAAAACGGGCCGCCCGGAAAAACCTGAGAGGCCTGCGTACTTTATGTAAAAGCGAGGTTGACTACAACTTATGAAACTTATCTTCTGCTGATAAAGCAGACATACACATAGATGAGTCAGATTAAAACCTACCTGTTTCCAGGTGGAACAATGATACGCTGGCCACTGTTGATTCTGGCGATGAGTTGGTATTCATTGCGTGATCGGTTTTAAAAGGAATTACCCGTTGGATATTGCCAGCTTTTCAGTTGAAATATTATCACTGTTATTTTTAGTCGCCGTCATCGCCGGTTGCCTCGACACATTGGCTGGTGGTGGTGGATTAATTTCTCTTCCGGCACTCATTTTAGCGGGTGTTCCGCCACTGGCTGCACT
>CACVAV010000206.1 GCA_902727945.1 uncultured Thiotrichaceae bacterium
GGTTGAATAATAAAGACATCGCGACCACGTACATTTTCCATGATTTCAACATGCGCTTCACCATCGCTGAAACGCTCTGATTTAACGGAACCAAGGGGAATGCCGAGATGGTCGACGATTTTTCTGGCTAATTCGGGGTTGGCATTACCCGCGAATACCATCATTCTATCGTCAGACATGAATTGCTCGTATTGAGTAGATGGCTGGGTCGGCAGGGATCGAACCTGCGAATGCCGGGATCAAAACCCGGTGCCTTACCACTTGGCGACGACCCATCTATAAAAGTTTAAGTTTTGTTCAGACAGATTTTACAATACTATCTAATTTTACATGTAGAGGTGATCTGAAATCACTTCTGGCAATAAAACCAGACCATTGCGCCGGTAACTTGCTTAATATCTGCTGAGCCTGATTTTTAGTTTCAAACTCTGCAAACAAACAAGCACCTGAACCTGTCATCTTTGTTACTGCGAAGTTTGATAACCACTTATGTGCATTATCGACTTCACTAAACACTTCTTTAGCCACAGTTTCAAACACATTTTGTGTCTGCCCTGCGAGAAAGGACGCTATTGTGATAGGTCGGAGGTCACGTGTCAACCCTTCATGTGCGAAAATTTTAGCGGTTGATATATGCACGCCCGGATGCACTACCAAATACCATTTTGAGGGCAGGTCAACAAACTCAAGTTGCTCCCCTACACCTTCTGCCCAGGCCGCTCTGCCATAAACAAATACCGGTACATCCGCCCCCAGCTCCAGCCCCAGTGCGGCCAGCTGCTTCTCACTCAAGCCACAGCCCCACAATAAATTCAGCCCCAGTAAAACAGTCGCAGCATCTGAACTACCCCCTCCTAAACCGCCGCCCATAGGCAGTCTTTTGTGTACTTTAATCTCAGCACCCAACGGACAAGCGGTTTTACTTTGCAAAAGTTTTGCAGCTTTGACAACAAGGTCATCCTGCTCCGGAATATCAGCGTGGCCGTGCGGACGTGAAATAACCCCGTCATCACGCACAATCAGCTCAATATCGTCGGAATAATCCAGAAACTGGAACAAAGTCTGGAGCAGATGATAACCATCTGCCCGTCGACCGGTAATATGCAGGAAATGATTGATTTTTGCCGGGGCTGGCAACTTCAACCGGTCTAAAAACGCGTTTTCCACTGCTTTGCAATCACTTTAGCTTTGGCCCGCTCAGATGCTTTCTCAAGGCTCATTTTAGTCGGTAGCGCATTGCCGCTCTGATCTTTATAGGCCGTGTAGCTCACAACCCAGCCACCCTGCGCCAACTGCTGCGGACGACCACGTGCATCCAACTTAATCGCATCAACAGGCTTATCAGGTGCAGGCAAACCCCGCGCCCAGTAACGCATGTCACCTAACGGGAATTTCAGTTTCAACTGACGTTCAAGCAGCCTTTCCGCACTGGTATCACGGTAACTCTTCCCATCAGCCGCCTTCAGCACAACCTGAGAACCTGTTTCACGGATACTGGCCATCACCGCACCGGTTAACGGATTGACAATATCCATCAATGATTCACGGCCGGTCTTTTCATTCCACTTCAAACCAAAAGACCAGCTTTGGCCGCGCAGTTGAAGCCCGACCCGGCCATCCATGCTCCACTCTTTCATACCCGCGAATACACGCTGGCGATTTTGCCAGACTGCCTCCGGCGACGCACTGACAGTAGCCTTTGGCTGACCGGAAGCGCCCGGCTTCGTGTTATTCTGCGTGCAACCTACGATACTGAGTGCGCACAACAGTAAAATCCCGTTTCTCATTCATTCATCCTTGTAATAATTTATGTTGCTGAGGGTAGTACACCTTATTCTGTTAATTCAACCAGCCGTTCCTTGATTTCAACCAACCTTTTGTCATCAGGGTATTCTGCCAGCATGTCCTTCAGAATTTTTCCTGCTTCATCCTTCTTGCCCTGCTGCGACAATACCTCAATCAAATGACTCGCCACTTCCGGATCAGGCATTTTTTCAAAAGCTTCACGTAAATATTTTTCAGCACCCGGCAGATCACCCAGCTTATACAAGACCCACCCCATACTATCGAGCGTAGCCGGACTGGATGGATTATATTCCAGCGCCTTGCTAATCAACTCCTTAGCCTCGTCATAACGATCCGTACTCACCGTCAGCATATAACCCAGCGCGTTCATGGCATCCGCATCAGCATCATCGCCCGCAATAATGGTGCGAAGGTCTTTTTCTGCCTGCGCAATATTTCCCATACTGTCGTAGCTCAGTGAGCGGGCATAAAGAATATCCCGCTGGCTGATGCCATATGCTTCGGCACTGTTATAAACCGCCACAGCTTCTTCATAGCGTTCGGCATCATGCAATAATTGCCCGTCAGCCATCAGAAATGTCATCTTCCGCGCAGGAATATCAGTATCAGCCAGCTTTTCTTTCAACCATGCACGGGCAACGTCCAAACCTTTTTCCCGTTGCAGCAATACTGATTTATGCCCAATTGCCTCCTTAACAAAGTCGCCGCTCAGCGCATCATCGTAAGCAGCCAGCGCGTCATCCAAACGCTCTTGCCCTTCATAAATCTGACCCAGAAAATAACTCGCCTCATGTTTGCGCTCCGGAATTTTGAGCAATTTATTCATCAATGGCTCGGCGAAGGCATACTCTTTCTGCTCCAGATACAACAAACCCAGTGTGTATAAAATATCGGCATTTTCAGGCTGGGTAGCATGAAGCTGCTTAAAGATAGGGCGTGCCTCTTCACGGCGATCAGCCATAATCAGCATCCGCGCATATTCCAGCTTCAGATCCTGATCATCGGTATTCTTAATCACCGGCGTCAACATATCAGCTGCCTCACTGGTACGCTTTAAACCCAGCAAGGCGCGGGCACTCAGCTTAACAGCCTGCTCTTTTTGCGAATCATTACCATCACGCTGCACCAGCTCAGCCGCCTTCAACGCTTCCTCGTACTTATCCGCATTCACTGCCAGCGTTGTGACTACCAGCCGGGCTTTGGGTGAATCATCTACCTTATCGGCATAACGCTGAAAAATTTCGTAGGCATTATCGACACCGGCTTCCAGCGCCAACAAAGAAACAATAAATTCAAAACCATGCCCTTCTTTCTTTTCAATGTGGTCACGCACCCACACAACATCATCAATCACCTCGTCATATTCACCCAGACGTGAACGCAGCAGAATACGGTATTGACGCGCTTCAACAGAATCCGGCTCCAGGGTCATCCAGTGCGTCAGCAATTTCTTGGCCAGCTCGGACTCTTCTGCCTGAATCGCGGCTTCAGTCGCCCGGCGAACCAGTTTAGGGTCATCACTGCGGGTAGCCACCGCTGCATAGTGTTGAGCAGCCTGCTTCAGCATGCCTTCTTTTATCATCATTTCCGCAGCCATTGTGTGGTACATGCGGTAACTCAGTTCAGAAGTAAATGTCTTAGGCGAGGTGGACACCGGAGGATCAGCAAACGTGCTGCCACCAACGGTACAGCCAGCAACGAACATCGCGACAGACAGGGCTGCAAAACGGTGCGAAATTTTATTCCGGGTCATATTTTTCTCCGGCATATACCAATGCCTGTTTGCTTATATAAGGGGGACTTTAACAGTATATTCATAAATTACCTTGTAATCCGTTATAACGTATCAGAAAATCCGCGATTCTGAAAATTTATTGTACGCTTGGCAACAAGCTTATGAGTGCCGATCTCTGAATGTCGATATTTGTCGTAGGAATAAATCATAAAACAGCGCCCGTGTCCGTACGTGAACAGATCGCTTTTTCACCAGATACTATAGCTGATGCACTGAAATCTGCAGGTTCAGTGGTAGGTGAGAACATAATTTTATCTACCTGCAACCGCACGGAGCTATATGCCGCCTCACCGGACAAGCAATCAGCGGAAAACATGATCCGCTGGCTGGCTGATTTCCACCAGATGCCGGTGGATAAACTGACACCCTATTTATTCAGCTACCAACAGGATGAAGCCATCCGCCATGCGCTGCGCGTAGCCTGTGGCCTGGATTCTCTGGTATTGGGTGAGCCACAGATTCTTGGTCAGTTAAAAACCGCGCTGCAGGACGCCGAAAATGCCGGAGCCACCGGCAGCCAGCTAAACCGGCTGATGCAACATGCCTTCACCACTGCAAAAAAAGTGCGCACTAAAACCAATATTGGCTCCAATCCCGTATCAGTGGCGTTTGCCGCCGTGAGTCTGGCCAAACAAATATTCAGCCATCTTCATGAGCAAACCGCACTCTTAGTCGGCGCAGGCGAAACTATTGAGTTGGTAGGCCGCCATCTGGCCACTAATAATATCGGCAATATTATTGTGGCTAATCGTAATGTTGAAAAAGCTGTCCAACTAGCTAAGCATTATAATGGCACAGGTATCGGCCTACCCAATATCGGTGAATACTTACCCAAAGCCGACATTGTTATTTCATCAACTGCCGCCCCACTCCCGATTATTGGCAAGGGCATGGTGGAACGGGCTTTAAAAATCCGCAGACACCGCCCGATGTTTATGGTCGACATTGCGGTGCCACGTGATATTGAATCAGAAGTGGCTGATCTGGATGATGTCTACCTTTATACCGTGGATGACCTGCAATCGGTGATTGAGGAAAACCTTGAATCCCGTCGCTCTGCTGCTGAACAAGCGGAAAGTATGATTGATACCGAAGTGAAAACCTTCATGGACTGGCTAAGGGCACAAAGCCAACAAGGCATTATTCGCCAATACCGCCAGCAAAATGATAACATTCGCGATGAAATGCTGGCTCGTGCCCAAAAAATGCTACAAAACAAAACACCTGAAGAGGCGCTGAGTTTTCTGGCCCACACGCTCACTAATAAACTGGCTCATTCTCCCACGCATCAAATGAATCAGGCTGCCAAAAAAGGCAATAGTGAACTACTGGCACATGCGATGACCCTGTTCGATCTGGACAACAACTCACCTGAGAAAAAATAATACCGTGAAAGACTCTATCCTTAACAAACTAGAAAGCCTCAACGAACGTTATGAAGAAATCGCTCAGCTATTAGGTGAGGGCGAGGTCATCGCCGACCAGAGTCAATTTCGCAAATTATCCATTGAGTACAGCCAGCTGGAATCCGTGGCACTGGGCTTTCGGGAATACCAGCAGACACTGGAAGACATCGACACCGCTAAAGAAATGCTCTCCGATCCTGAAATGAAGGAAATGGCCGAAGAAGAATTACTGGAATCCAAAGACAAGCTAGCTGAACAGGAGTTGATGCTACAAAAAGCACTCTTACCCAAAGATGCTCATGATGACAGTAATATTTTCCTTGAAATCCGCGCCGGAACCGGTGGCGATGAGGCGGCCATTTTTGCCGGTGATCTGTTTCGCATGTATTCGCGCTATGCGGAACAAATGCGCTGGCAAATCGAAATCGTCAGTCAGAATGAAGGCGATCACGGTGGTTATAAAGAAATCATTGCCCGCATTATTGGCACCAGTGTTTATGCCCGCTTAAAGTTTGAATCAGGCGCACATCGGGTACAACGGGTACCGGAAACTGAATCACAAGGACGTATTCACACTTCCGCCGCCACCGTAGTGGTGATGCCGGAAGCGGATGAAGTAGAGTCTCAGGAAGTCAATAAAGGTGATCTGCGTGTGGATACTTACCGCGCCTCGGGTGCGGGTGGACAGCACGTTAATAAAACAGACTCCGCCATCCGGCTGACTCACCTGCCCACCGGTATTGTGGTGGAATG
>CACVAV010000207.1 GCA_902727945.1 uncultured Thiotrichaceae bacterium
TTCCTATAGGATTAGTAATTAGTTGACCCTTACGGTGCTAAGCGGGCCATTCTATTTAAGCCACTGGTGCAACAGCGACTACACCACTCCTTTAGTAAGAGATTCTTTAATTAATGTTTGGTAATGCTGAAACGTCATTCATAAATTTACGGTAATTTACAGGATCCATCTCTTCAACTGAATTGGCATAATCCGTCATTACTCTGATCATTTCGGTACCACCTTTAATTGCGGTCATTTCAAGGATAAAGTCTCTGACTTCATCAATCATTACACCACCTGATCCAGCTGTGTTCTTTGGTGCTGGTGGAGCCTCTACTGGCGCACTTACCAGCACCATCTTACCATGCTCAATCAACTGCTCATCAGTCCAGCCAAGCTTCATAAATGCTTCATAGGTTGATCCGTTAGCTTCAGCCGTCATTTGCTTGACTGGTTCTGCGGGTGGAGCCTCTGCGGGTGGAGCCTCTGCGGGTGGAGCCTCTGCGGGTGGAGCCTCTGCGGGTGGAGCCTCTGCGGGTGGAGCCTCTGCGGGTGGAGCCTCTGCGGGTGGGACAGTTTCAGTTTCAGACTTTGGAATGCTAGAATTCGACATGCTCTCAATACTATTTTTCAATGCGACAAGGTCAGCTTCAGCATATTCTACGGCTAAGTCCAAATCCTCACCTGCGATGACACCTTGACCAGTAGAAACAATCTTTTTAAGTTTGTTGTTAAGCGTTTTGGCTTTCTTAAGCTTGGCTTCAGCAACTCCTATTTTTGCCACTATAATGTCAGCATCAATGCCAGAATCAATAGCTTTACGTAGAATCATTTCAACTTTAGTAGCTTTTGAAGGTTTGGGCGATAATCCTGCATATGGGCGATCCCAAGGTTCTGGGATTGACGTTGTAGGCTTGACCTCAGTAGGCTTGACCTCAGTAGGCTTGACCTCAGTAGGCTTGACCTCAGTAGGCTTGACCTCAGTAGGCTTGACCTCAGTAGGCTTGACCTCAGTAGGCTTGACCTCAGTAGGCTTG
>CACVAV010000208.1 GCA_902727945.1 uncultured Thiotrichaceae bacterium
AGTTGGATCCATTATAAGTTTGATTTATTAATAAAAAATTAATGAAGAGCAATTTTTATAGAAATCCCCTGAAACAATCGTTAAATTGATTTTAGACAGATTGCCAGAAAAGATCAATTATTAAGCTATGCTATAATTTTTATATATTCGCATATAAATTTAACTATGGCATATTTGATATTTCAAATATCACGGAGAGTGTTATTTTTTTCTTCAATTGTTTATTGTGTTTATGTTTTTTTTGTTCTAATAATTAATAATTTGGGTAGCTTTTTTAATGAAAGTAGATATTAGTAGCGGGCTTATTGAGCCAGCCAGGCAGAACCCCTCGCCCAACCATGATAACCGGCCGGAGAGTGTACTGCCCTCACTGATCGTGATTCACAATATCAGTTTGCCACCGGATGAGTTTGGCGGGAGTGGTATTGATGAGCTGTTTACCAATAACCTTAATCCGGATGACCACGCTTTCTATGCTGAAATATGTCATTTGAAGGTGGCAAGTCACTTGTTGATCCGAAGAGATGGCGAGGTGGTTCAGTATGTGCCTTTTCATAAACGTGCTTTTCATGCAGGGATTTCTTGTTATCAGGAAAAGGATAATTGCAATGATTTTTCCATTGGAATCGAATTAGAGGGTAGCGATTTTGTCCGGTTTACTGCTGTGCAGTACCGGCAATTGATCGCTGTAATAACCAGCTTATGTGAGACTTACCCGACATTAAAACGTGAGAACATTACGGGTCATCAACACATCGCGCCGGGCAGAAAAACTGACCCCGGGCCATTTTTTGACTGGAAAATTCTTTCTGATAGCCTATGTGCTCCATTACCTGCCAAAGCTTGATGTCGTGTTTTTGCTACCAAAAGACTTTTGGTGCGGAAAAATTCACTAAGCTAACCTATAATCTGTAATCGAGTGTTGCTAAACCCCAACAAGTTTAGCCGTGTCAGTGTTTTGAGTCCCGTTAAGGGAGAGGGATTTTATGAAATCAATATCTACTAAGAATTTATTGCCGTCTGTGTCTCGGCGTCAGTTTCTGCTATTTCCTGTTGCTGTCTGGGGAAGTCGCGTTTTTGCTCAGGAAACTCCTGCTACAACCCCTGAAGTTCCTGCGACAACCCCCGAAATTCCGACCCCAATACCCGGGGTTACCGGTCCGTGTCCTTTGAATAGTGGCGGGCCATCTTTGTTAGGCACCCGATGGCGTTTATTCTCTATCTATGGTAACCGTGCGCCTTCCGCGCTGAAAATCACCATGGAAGTAGAGGAAAAATCAATGGTCGGTATGGGAGGGTGTAACAATTACTCCGCCAACTTTGCGCAGGTAGGTAATCGTGGATTTAAGGTAAATAAAATTAATCAGACGCGCAGGGCGTGTGAGAGAATCCGTCCAAGTGCGGGTGCTCCTACTATTAATGTCGGTGCCTGGGAAGGTAGTTATCTCCGCGTACTCGGGCGTGCCGGTAGTGTCGAGCAGGTGGGTGCTACTTTACAGTTCTATGACTTCAATGGTAAACCTTCGGTGATTTTTGCTAAGCAATATGGCACCGGCTAGTTGGTAAAGTTGTATCTGTTGACAAAGCCTGAAATCCCGGCCGGGGTTTCAGGCTTTTTTTATTTCCACATATCGAAAACACTGTATGTCCTGTCAGGCTTTGTTGTTATGATATGTGGTTTTTATCAAAGTCAGCATATTAGCGGACAATGTCGCAGGAGATAGGCAGTATGTTTTCAATTCAAATGGGTATCGCCGGATACGATGACGAATTGTGGGATTCCATTAGTGCAGAAGCAAAACGTCAGGAAGAGCACATTGAACTGATTGCCTCTGAAAATTACGCCAGCCCGCGTGTTATGGAAGCGCAGGGTTCTGTGTTGACCAATAAGTACGCCGAAGGTTATCCCTCCAAGCGTTATTATGGTGGCTGTGAGCACGTTGACGTAGCAGAAGCCTTAGCTATCGAGCGTGCTAAAGAATTATTTGGTGCAGATTATGCCAACGTTCAGCCACACTCCGGCTCTCAGGCCAACGCGGCTGTTTATATGGCGTTACTGAATCCGGGTGATACGGTGTTGGGCATGAGTCTGGCACATGGCGGACACCTGACGCACGGTGCGAAGCCGAATTTTTCCGGAAAAATTTATAATGCTGTTCAGTATGGTATTGATGCTGAAGGCTATATTGATTACAACGAAGTTGAGCAGCTGGCGGTTGAGCATAAGCCTAAGATGATTGTGGCGGGCTTTTCTGCTTACTCACGCACAATCGATTGGCAGAAGTTCCGGGATATTGCTGATAAAGTCGGTGCTTACCTATTGGTTGATATGGCGCATGTCGCCGGTTTGGTGGCCGCTGGTGTTTATCCTAGTCCGATCCAAATTGCTGATGTGTGCACTTCAACTACGCATAAAACCTTACGCGGCCCACGTGGCGGCATTATTTTGTGTAAGTCGAATCCTGAGCTGGAAAAGAAGTTCAACTCACTGGTATTTCCGGGTACGCAGGGTGGCCCGCTGATGCATGTGATTGCGGCTAAAGCGGTTGCTTTTAAAGAGGCATTGGAGCCAGCTTTCACTGACTATCAGAAACAGGTAGTGGCGAATGCGAGAGTATTGGCGGAGGCACTGATGGCCCGTGGTTACAATATTGTCTCCGGTGGCACGGATAATCACCTGATGTTAGTTGATTTGATTGCCAAAGGTATTACCGGTAAAGCAGCTGATGCGGCATTAGGTCGGGCGAATATTACGGTGAATAAAAACGCTGTGCCTAATGACCCTGAGTCTCCATTCGTGACCAGTGGTATTCGTGTGGGTACACCAGCGATCACTACCCGTGGTTTTAAAGAAGATGAATGCCGTGAACTGGCGGGTCTGATGGCTGATGTGATGGATAATATTGAAGATGATGCAGTCATTGAGCAGGTTAAAGCTAAGGTTGTAGCTATCTGTCAGCGGTTTCCGGTTTACACGGTATAAATAATGCGTTGTCCGTTTTGTGGCGCTGATGATACACGGGTGATTGATTCCCGTTTAGCCAGCGAAGGTGAGCAGGTTCGCCGCCGTCGTCGTTGCAGTGATTGCAGCGAGCGGTTCACCACTTATGAAACGGCTGAATTAACCATGCCACGTGTCATTAAATCGAATGCTGCCCGCGAGCCATTTAATGATGACAAGTTGCGTGGCGGCATTATGCGGGCGCTGGAAAAGCGCCCGGTTTCTATTGATCAGGCGGAAGCGGTGATTAGTCGTATTCGCAAGAAAGTGCTGATGGGGGGTGAGCGAGAGGTGTCTTCTTCACGTATCGGTGATTTGGTACTGACTGAATTGCGTAACCTTGATGAAGTGGCCTACATTCGTTTTGCATCAGTTTATCAGCGCTTTGCGGGCATGGTTGAATTTCGCAATATGATTGATCAGTTGGAAAGTGAGCCGGGTTCTGAGCAACGTCGGCGACAGATTGATTTGCCGACGGATACTGATAAACCCCGATAGCTATTTATTGTAGCGGCTTAATCTGGACGTCCTTTTATGACCGAATTTTCTCATACTGACCACCAACATATGGCGCGGGCGATACAATTAGCACGCCGTGGCCGATACACCACCCATCCGAATCCCAACGTGGGCTGTGTCATGGTGCGGGATGGCAAGGTGCTTGCTGAGGGCTGGACACAGCCGGTGGGCGGAGCACATGCTGAGATTCATGCTTTGCAGCAAGTCAATTACCAGGCTGAGGGTGCAGAGGTTTATGTCACACTGGAGCCATGCGCTCATTTTGGTCGTACTCCGCCTTGTTCCGATGCTTTGATTAAGGCAAAAGTTAAGCGGGTGGTTGCGGCTATGGTTGATCCCAATCCGCAGGTTAGTGGCCGTGGCCTGCTTAAACTACAGCAGGCCGGGGTTCAGACGGCTCAGGGCTTGCTGGAAAATGAGGCCCGTCAGTTAATTCCCGGTTTTATCAGTGCCATGACGCGCCAGCGGCCGTTTGTGCGCATTAAAATGGCCATGAGTCTGGATGGCAGGACAGCTATGGCCTCCGGTGAAAGCGTCTGGATTACGGGTGCGGCGGCCAGGCAGGATGTGCAGTTCTGGCGGGCGCGTGCCGGAGCAGTGCTGACAGGTATTGGTACTGTTCTGATGGATAAACCCTCACTCAATGTGCGTTTAACGCCAGAGCAATTAGGCATTCATGATTCCGTACGGCAGCCGGATAGGGTTATTCTGGATGCTAAGTTACAGTTTCCGGAAGATGCTCCGCTGCTGCAGCATGAAGGAATAGTGCGGATTTATACCTGTTCTGAGGACTCAGCAAAGATTGCGCGTTTGCAGCAGCAAGGTGTCATTATCCGGCAATTTTCCGGTGACCGGCCAGAGCTGAATGCGGTGTTGTCGGCTTTATATGACGACGGTATCACCGAAGTGCATGTTGAAGCAGGTGCCACCTTAACCGGAAGTTTGGTGGAGGCGGGCTTGGCTGATGAGTTACTGATCTATATGGCACCCTGTTTGATGGGTTCTACAGCACGGCCTTTATTTCAGCTACCCTTTGAACACATGCAGGAGCGTTTGGCGCTGGATATTCGGGATATGCGGGCCATTGGCAGCGATTGGCGTATTCTTGCGGGAATTCAGGCTGTTCAGGCCTGAAAAAACCAAATCTTACAAAAAACCAGGAACCAACTATGTTTACAGGAATTATTCAGGCAGTCGGTAGTATTGCAGATATGCGTCAGCAGGGCGGCGATATGCGCTTGATTATTGAGGCTGAAAAGCTGGACATGTCGGATGTTGCGTTGGGCGATAGTATTGCGGTGAACGGCGTTTGTCTGACGGCGGTTGAATTAGTGGGTTCGCGATTTGCGGCAGATGTCTCAACGGAGACCTTGTCACTCACTAGTCTGGGGCAGTTAAGTAACGGGCATTCTGTGAATCTGGAGAAGGCATTAACACTCAGCACCCGCTTAGGCGGGCACCTTGTTAGTGGCCATGTTGATGGTCTGGGTGAAGTAATTAGTCGCCATGATGACGCGCGTTCGGTGCGTTTTACATTACGTGCGCCGGATCAATTGGCGAAGTATATTTCAGCCAAGGGTTCTGTTTGTATTGATGGCACGAGTTTGACGGTGAATAAGGTCGATGGTGCACTGTTTGAACTGAATATTGTGCCGCATACCTTGCAGGAAACCATTATGGGGCAGTATCAGGGAGGCAGTAAAGTGAATCTGGAAGTGGATGTGATTGCACGTTATCTGGAACGTCTATTGCTGGGTGATAAAGCGGCAGAATCCGCTCAGTCACCTGCGGGTGATGTGACGATGGCGTTGTTGGCTGAGAATGGATTTCTGAAGTAGTTATAGTGGGCGGCAAGGAACAGAGCTGTGTGGGCAAGATGTAGGCTGAGGACCGTTTGAGCGCAGCGAGTTCCGCAGGCCGGAAGCTTGTCCGCGCAGATCTGTTCCGTTCTAATAGGTTGCCTAATTATAAAATAACCGGCTCATGCAGCACTTGTTGATCGAGCCGGATCACATTGTTGTCCAGTGATAAGCGTTCCGCACAAAACCATTCAACCACCTGCGGATAGATCAGGTGTTCTTTGCTTAATACACGTCTGGCTAAGCTATCAGCAGTATCACTTTCAAGTACCGGAATGCGCGCCTGCATAATCACCGGGCCGCCATCTAATTCCGGTGAAA
>CACVAV010000209.1 GCA_902727945.1 uncultured Thiotrichaceae bacterium
AGATGTAATAAGGCCATGCAGCGGATTATCGCAGTCAGCTTGCCGGATGGCTAGCCTCAGTTGACAGATCCGGTGTTTTATTTGCTAAGTTTGATTCGGCTAAATGCTGCGCTAACTTTTTTGTATGCGACTTCAGCATACTCAATGAATCACGCAGCGCCAGCAATTGTTGTTGTGCGGTGTCCAATTCTTCCTGTTTCCAGAGGATTGGCTTTTCTTCCTGTGGCGCACGTATTGGGGCTGGGGGTTCCTCGCGGGTTTCCAGATCCAACTGTTTCTGTAGCTCCGGAGAAATCCAGGTTTTTATTTCAGGTGTACTTTGATAGCGTTTCCGGAAGTCAATCACAGTATCTTTGGACAGTTTTTCCATGTCCGCAGTGCCTTGCTCGAAGACTATTCGGCTGCGTAATTTTAGCTTGTTTCTGAAATAATCCCGTACCGGGTCAGCGACAACCAGCAGGTCATGTTGCTTGGCGATGGGTGCTTCTAATAATTTTAACCGGCGTAGATTTTCAATCACCCACTGCCAGTGTTCTTCATTCAGCCTGCCCAGTGGCCCCAGGAAACGTACATAGTCATCACGTTTGGTTAGCCAGCGTTCCATTAGCGTGGAATGGAAAACAACTTTCATGTGTTGGTGGGCAACCGGTCGATCACTCAGACTCAATAAATAAAGCAGGGTCATATCAGACGTGCCATGCAATTTGGCCTCAAATGCCGCGAGCACACGTCTTAAGCCACGCCCTTCAGGTGCGTTGTCCAATAAAACCGGAATGGTCTCCAGTCCGTTCAATCGACCCGCATACCAGCGTTTGAGGTAGGCAGCTAACAGGCTCAGTGTTAACGGGTCATTGCCAAAGTCAGCTGCGATCGATTTCAGCTTTTTCAGCTCGCCTTTAATACCCGCTTCTTTTAGCTGCCGGGCGTATTTATTATCGTTCATGGTTGGACTGATATCGCTGCTATCTTCATGATAGTCATATTTGACAGCACTAGACATAAATA
>CACVAV010000210.1 GCA_902727945.1 uncultured Thiotrichaceae bacterium
CGGAGGTTAAGCAGCACTACATCCGGAACAGCGGATCATGTACAGCTTGTACACATTAACCGCTTAAACTTTGCAGCCACATCGATTTAAGGCTAATATCAACGGATGACAAGATCCCATTGTTCAAATCTGGAAGAAAAATAACTAATGCTCAGACAAGGACTCGAGGTACGGATTGGTCAAAGCCTTTCCATGACGCCTCAATTACAGCAAGCCATTCGTCTACTGCAACTCTCGTCGATAGAATTGCAGGAAGAAGTTCAACAGGCGCTCGAAGAAAATCCCCTACTGCAACTGGCAGAAGACGACTACTCACCTGAAGGAAATAGCGAAAAAAACACTCAGGAAACAGAACCGGTTACGGAATCCACCCCTGGCGAAGTCACTACGCCCGAACCTGACAGCATGGACAGTGAGATTCCTGCGGACATGAATATTGATGCTGACTGGAGCGATGTTTATGACACGCGTCCGGCCAGTAGTTCAACAGACTCCGACCCTGACAGTCAGGGTTTTCTGGAAAATCAAAGTGGTTCCGGTAGTGAGGATTTGCAGACTCACCTGCTGTGGCAGGTCAATATGAGCAACCTGAGCAGTATTGATAAGAATATCGCAGAAACCATCATTCAATCACTGGATGGTGCCGGTTACCTTTACGAAAGCCTTGAGGATATTCTTGCCAGTCTGGATCAAAATCTGCTCATTGAGATAGAAGATGTACAAGCGGTACTGACATTTGTGCAACACCTGGATCCGGTGGGTATTGCCGCCCGCAACTTAGGTGAGTGCCTATTGTTGCAACTGGAACAAATTAAACCTCAGACCAGTTTGCACCTGAAAGCCATAAAATTGGTAAATTTACAACTGGACTTATTAGAGAAACGAAATTATAAAGAAATAAAGAAAAGACTAAAAATAGATCAAAAGATACTGGAGGACATCATCAGCTTATTGCGGACGCTGCAGCCAAAACCGGGAAATGCTTTCTCGGATGCGACCAATGATTACATTGTTCCCGATGTCTATGTCCATAAAATACAGGGCAAATGGGTTGCCACTCTGAATGCAAAGGTCACTCCGGCGATAGAAGTCAATCAGCTCTATGCTGATATGGCAGGACAAGCAAAAAGCCGCGCAGATAAACTCTACTTCAAAGAGAACCTGCAACAAGCCCGCTGGTTAATCCGTAGCATAGATAGCCGCAATACGACCATTCTGAACGTTGCACGCACCATCGTTGAGTACCAAAGCGCTTTTATGCATTACGGCGAACAGGCGATGAAGCCGCTTATTTTACGCGATATTGCCGAGGAGCTTGAAATGCATGAATCCACTATTTCGCGTGTCACCAGCAATAAATATATCCATACCCCCCAGGGTATTTTTGAACTCAAATATTTCTTCTCCAGCCAACTTGAAACCGATGCCGGTGCAAGTTGTTCATCCACGGCTATCCGCGCCATGATCAAACAGTTAATATCCGGGGAAAATTCCAACTCCCCATTGAGTGACAGCAAGCTAACCCTCATGTTAAAAGAACAGGGGATCAATGTTGCGAGACGTACTGTCGCTAAATATCGTGAAGCCCTGTCTATCCCTTCATCACATGAAAGGAAGACATTGGTGACGAGCTGAGCCAGAAAGATAAGCTATCTGGCTATTTTTATTGACCTGAAAAAGGAGTTTGCAAATGCAATTAGAAATTACCGGCCATCATATAGAAGTAACTTCTGCACTAAACACCTATATCCAAGAAAAGTTTGATCGTATAAAACGACACTTTGATCAGGTGCTTAATATCCACGTGATACTTGAAGTGGAAACTAAAGCACAACATAGCGCTGAAGCTTCGATGCATGTTAGTGGTAATCACATTTTTGCGAATGCTAAAGAAGGAAATATGTACGCAGCCATCGATGCGTTAGTCGATAAACTAGACCGACAGGTGCTTAAACACAAAGCAAAGCTGAAGGATCATCACCGCGATGAGAGTGTAAAGCTCAATTCACAGCTGGTCGAAGCAGAAGAAACGCAAGAAACGGAACAAGTGAGTTAAATTATGGACATGGCTACTCTTCTATCTACGGACAGAATTATTTTTGAAGATGAAGTTTCAAGTATGAAAAAGGCTTTCGAGCAATTATCCCGCTTATTACAACGGGGTGAATCTGAAGATGAGCCGGGAGCAGATGCAGTATTTGATGCACTGACTTCACGCGAGAAACTGGGTAGCACCACGCTGGGGAATGGCATTGCCATCCCCCATGCCTGTATGGACATACCTGAACCGATAGCCGCTTTACTGGTCACGGAAGAAGGTATAAAAATGGATGCTCCGGACAAAAAACCGGTGCACCTGTTACTGGCTTTACTGATTCCGAGAGACAATAGCCAGATGTATCAACCTCTGCTAAAGGAGTTAGCTGCTAATATCAACCGCAAGGGGTTATATGAAGATTTTATTAGCCATAAAAACCCTTCACTAACACTCGACCATATTTCATCTTTTTTTATTACTGATATTGCAGCATGATTCCATTTATGGTCTAAAGAGTGTATTAACAGCACTCAGGTGGACATGACATGCAACTCGTCATTATTAGCGGGATGTCGGGAGCAGGCAAAAGTTATGCTTTGCAAGCTTTGGAAGATACCGGTTATTACTGCATCGACAACCTCCCCTCGCAACTGATCGGGGATCTGTTGAAGACACCACAAATACTCAGGCTAACCCATTTAGCCATTGGTATTGACATCAGAGGCGGGAAAAGCAGCCTTCAGGAAATTCCCTCCACACTGGAACGTATCCGTAAAACCTACCCCAATACCCAACTGATTTATCTCTACGCCAACCAGCATACTTTACAACGCCGTTATAATGAAACGCGCCGCAGACACCCACTGGCAGAAGAAGAACAGGAACTGGAAAAGGCCATTCAGCTCGAAAAAAAGCTGCTGGAACAATTATCCATGCTGGCAGACTGGCGCATCGATACTTCTGCCACCAATGTCTACGAGCTGGGACTACTCCTGAAATCAAGGTTATCCAATAAAGCCGCTCACGAATTTTCCATTATGTTTCAGTCGTTTGGCTTTAAACACCAGGCACCCTATGATTCTGACTTTGTTTTTGATGTGCGCAACCTGCCTAATCCCTACTGGGTACCTGAACTGCGTGAATTCTCCGGCCAGGATAAAGAAATTGTCACGTGGCTTGAACAGCATGAACGGGTACATGAATTAAAACGCTCCATCCGTGACTTCCTTGTATTGTGGATGAAAGATATACAAGATAATCAACGCGCTTATCTGACCATATCGATTGGCTGCACGGGTGGGCGTCACCGCTCAGTGTACATAGTTGAGCAGCTTTATAAGCACTTCCGGCAGCTATACCCGAAACAAGTACTGATTCGGCATCGCGAACTGAATTATATTCATTTACAATAGCGCCTCCTGAACACGCAGGGAGCATTCAGCCATGTCAAACCTGGAACACCAAAGTAGCGAACAGCGCCTGGATGCATTGTATGAGGCTATCCAGACCGGCTCACTGTCCCGGGTAAAACGCATGCTTAACGCCATGCACCCGGCAGAAATTGCTGACCTGATTGAAGCATCGCCACGTGGACGGCGTGAATTAATCTGGGAAATGACTGAGCCTGACAATGAAGGTGAAGTGCTGGTCGAACTCAGTGAGGATGTACGTAACAACCTTATTGAGGAAATGGATACCGGAGAAATAATCAGCGCAATCAAAGACCTTGATTACGATGATATGGCTGACTTCCTGCAAAGCCTGCCGGATGCGCTGATCACCCAGACACTCGCGGGCATGGATCGGCAAAACCGTATCCGCCTCGAAGCCGTTCTCGCTTATGATGAAGACACTGCCGGCGGGATGATGGACACCGAGACGGTCACAGTACGCGCTGATGTCAGCCTGGACGTCGTGCTACGCTATCTTCGCCGTCAGGAAGCACTGCCCTCCCACACAGACAATATCATTGTCGTCAATCGCTATGATCGTTATCTGGGTATTCTGCCGCTGTCTACCATGCTCACCAATCAGCCTGAAGCACTGGTAGTTGATGTTATGGAAACCAAACAACAGCCGATCAAAGCAGACATCGCATCACAACAGGTAGCGCGCCTGTTTGAAGACCGTAATCTGATTTCTGCACCGGTAGTCGACGAAAATCACAAGCTGCTAGGGCGCATCACCATTGATGACGTGGTTGATATTATCCGTGAAGAAGCCGAACATTCAGTGATGAGTATGGCTGGTTTGGACGATGATGAAGATCTGTTTGCTCCGGTGGTTATCAGCGCCCGCCGCCGTGCAGTTTGGCTGGGAACCAACCTCATGACCGCCTTAATCGCTGCCTGGGTTATCTCTCAATTTGAAGCCACACTGGAATCAACGGTGGCACTGGCTATTCTGATGGGCGTTATTCCAAGCATGGGCGGTGTCGCCGGAACTCAGACACTCACGCTGGTGATCCGTGGCTTTGCACTCGGACAACTCGGTAAGTCTAATATGCAATCGTTGCTTACTAAGGAGATTTTAGTCAGTTTAATGAACGGTATTATCTGGGCTTTAGTCATTTTCGCCATTGCTACATTTGCGTTTGGCAATTTTGGTATTGGTCTTGTTATTGGTCTTGCTATGATCATTAATTTGTTAGCAGCTTCCAGCTCCGGAGTTTTTTTACCCATCATCATGCGTCGTTTTAATATCGATCCGGCACTGGCCGGTGGTGTTGTTCTTACCACCATAACTGACATCGTTGGCTTTGCAGCTGTGCTCGGGCTGGCGGCTTTACTGCTCTAAATCCTCAAATATTAGCAAATTCTTATTAGCCTAATTAATATACTCTTAACAAAGTCTATTTGCATATTAAGTCATTGATAACTAAAAAGACCTCAGCGTAGCCCCAAGTTACGCAAAATTAGTTTAAGTGGCGCGCCAGATGTTTTCAGCAGGCAGAAGCATTTGCCTAAAGGATTTAATAATTAAGCCTTTAATAGCTTCTGAGCACGCACTTATCAATTATATGTTTTTTTTAGTTACTAATATTTAGAGTGTCATATGAACATGTGGATCAAACGAACGGCAAGCTTTGTGCTGGCTGTTATGACTGTTGTCGCCTTCTCCTATAGCGCAACAGCTTCAGCCGCCGGCTGTCAGGTACTCAGCAAGAAAACGCTGGAGAGAAAAGCCAAACTTTACAAAAAGACTATTCGTAGCGCATCATCAAAATACGGTGTGAACGAAGATTTGATTAAAGCGGTGATTACCGTTGAAAGTTGTTTCCGGCGTAAAGCGCGGGGCCTGGCAGGTGAAAAAGGCCTGATGCAATTAATGCCCGCCACCGCACGCCGCTTCAACGTCAGGCGCGGTTATAATTCATGGGAAAATGTTCATGGCGGCACTAAATACCTAAGCTATCTGTTCAAACGTTACCGTGGTGATGCCCGTCGCGCCGTTGCCGCTTATAATGCAGGCGAAGGTAACGTTAAGCCAGGACGCCGCATACGCAACATTGGTTACGTCAACAAGGTTATGCGAGCCTACAATAAATTGTCCAGCGGCAAAAACCGCAAAATCTTCAACTCAGGTAAAGCCTACAAACTCAAAAAAACGGCTTTGAAAAAAAGAACCGGTAACAAAAAAA
>CACVAV010000211.1 GCA_902727945.1 uncultured Thiotrichaceae bacterium
GTGATGGCTTCCATTTCCTCTTCGTCAACAGGTATGACCACCCCGGCTTCCGGTTCATCCGGGGGAAACCGGAATACAGCAGAGGTATCGTCACTCAGCGTCCATAACTCACCGGTCGTTGCCGAGATGGCCAGCCCTGATGGTTCCTTGAGGTCTTTGGACACCAGCTTGAGTTTTGTATTTGAGATGTATTCCAGCGTCACTGAAGACTCAGCCATCAATGACATGGCCAGCAGGGGAGTACCAATGAACGATGCAGCCATCAAAAGCTTGTTGCGCATACGGTAGAGTCTTTCAGAAAGTGACATATTTAAACCTTAATGTGGTGACATTGCCATCCGGTTCATCGCTGACGTCCGTGTTGGAAGTCTCCGTTTTCATAACAGCACCCATGATGCTGATGTTATTAGCATAATAGTAGTATGAATATTATATCATGGCATATTATTTGCATGTTCTTAGCTGTAAGCATGGCTGTTACGTACTAACAGTTGGTTGTGATTAATCTTAGAGCAAAGGGATGTAGTGATGAGAAAAGAAGAAGTAGTTGAAGCGGTGGTGCTGGCAAAAAAGGCAAAAGGTCTGTCATGGGAAGAAATTGCGGGTGAGTTAGGCATGGGTACGGTCTGGGTGACTTCTGCCTGTTTGGGTATGAACAGCATGCCTGAAGCAGCAGCCGATAAAGTTTGCAGCTTATTGGATTTGCCCGCCGAAGCTAAACCAGCCCTAATGGAATATCCGACTAAAGCCTGGGAGGCGGTCGTTCCGCAAGATCCGTTGGTCTATCGCTTTTACGAGATAATGGGGGTGTATGGCGACACGCTGAAAGAAGTCATCCAGGAAAAATTTGGTGATGGAATTATGAGCGCTATTGACTTCAGTATGGAGGTCGAGAAAGAAGAAAACCCTAAGGGTGACCGTGTGGTCGTGACCATGAACGGGAAGTTTTTGCCTTATAGCAACTGGTAAGTCTGGTAAGTAATGACCGTCTGCGAAGCAT